>JAQVYO010000009.1 GCA_028708585.1 Oscillospiraceae bacterium | reverse complement strand
GGCGGCGGCAATGGCGGATGAAATTGCCGATAAGCAGATGCGCATTGTCCATGAGATTGCATCGCTGCTGGGCGAAACCGCCGCCGAAACCAAGATTGCCGTTCATGACCTCAAAGATACCATTATGATGGACTACGAGGAGTGAGAGCATGTTTGAGCCGGAGATGCAATATACGGAAATGGGATGGGCCGGCGCCAATAAACACGACGAGACCCTATGCGGAGACTGCTTCAAAGCGTTTCATTCCGAAGGAAAGAAAGTTTTTGTCCTATCCGACGGACTGGGAAGCGGCGTAAAGGCCAACATTCTGTCCACGCTGACCGCAACCATCCTGGGAACTATGCTGACCCATGGGATTACGTTGGAAGAAGGTATCGATACCGTTGTTTCAACGCTGCCCATTTGCCGCGTCCGCCAGCTGGCATATTCCACCTTTGTGGTACTTCAGCTGGAACATAATGTGGCATACCTTGCGCAATACGACAATCCGGCCGTGATTGTGATGCGCGGGGGTAAAAATTTAAATTATCCAAAAGACGTGCGGTTTGTGGGGCAGAAGGAAATTCACGAAAGCCGGATTCCGTTTGTAGAGGATGACATTTTCATCATGATGACGGACGGAGTCACCAACGCCGGGATTGGCAAACTGGCAAGCGCCGGCTGGAAACGGGAGGAAATTATCGCGTTTTTGGAACGGTTGGATGTGGCTCATATGTCCGCGCCCAGAATTGCGGCCCACATTGTAAACGGCTGCCTTGCTTTAAGCCAGGATTCACTGGATGACGATACCACCGTTTTGGTGATCAAGCTGCGGCAGCGCAGCGTGGTCAACATGATTGTGGGGCCACCGCAGAATAAAGAAGATGACAACCATGTTTTAAGGCTCTTTTTCGCCAAAGGAGGGCTTCATATTGTCAGCGGTGGGAGCACCGCCCGGGCAGTTAGTAAATTCCTGAACAGCCCCATTACGATGATGGAAGAGACACAGACGGAAGAGATTCCCGCTATGGGCCGCATGGAAGATGTGGACTATGTGACAGAAGGCGTTATCACGCTGAAAAAAGTGCTGGAGCTGTGCGAGGAATTTGAGAAAAATCCCCTGAAGCTGCTGAGTTTCTGCCAGAAGAAGGATGCGGCCTCTGTTTTGGCTTCGATTCTCATAGAACAGGCCACCGATGTCAACATCTATTTCGGCAGGGCGGCCAATCTGGCCCATGAAGGGACGGACATCGATTTCCAAACTAAATTGAATTTGATCCGCCAGTTGGAAGAGCTTCTTCAAAGAATGGGTAAATACGTCAAGATCAGTTATTGCTAGCCAACGCCTGCCGGCGTTTATTTCCCCTCAAGGGGGGGAGGTGCTGAAGTGGTGTCGGCGCCTCCTTTTCTGAATCTTATCCCGGCCCTGCGCATCGCGGGGCCGGGTTTTTGCGCGCCGTTTCCGAATGGGAAACAGCGCCTTTTCCGTGCCCAGAGGCCGGGCGGGGGAGATGCCGTATCAACGGTCCGGGAGGCTTCCGGAATGTTCCATTTTCGCCTGTCATATCTTAACAAAGAGGTGATGTGGATGTGGACGGTATGCAGCGCGCGCTGCTGATTGTGCTCCTTGGCCGGATGCGGGACCGGGAGTTGATCTCGGAACGGAAGTATGGGGCGGCCTTGGCGATTATAGAAGCCCGGGCGCCCGAAAAACGGGCCATTCAAAATCCAATCGGTGGGACGGAGGAGGAAACCGCCCATGGAAATCCGTAAGATTCGCGCTGAAATGCAGATGGGCCGGTCGGTGTTCAATTTGCCCCTGCGGGTGACCTTCTATGCACGGGTATCCACCGATAAGGCAGAACAGAAAAACAGCTTGGAAAACCAAATACAGTATTACACCCGGCTGATCCAAAGCAAGTCCAATTGGACCTATGTGGAAGGATATGTGGACGAAGGAATCAGCGGGACCAGTACAAAAAGGAGAGAGAGCTTTAACCGCATGATCGCGGATGCCAAAGAGGGACGCTTTGATTTTATTATCACGAAAGAGATTTCCCGATTTTCCCGCAGCACGCTTGACAGCATCAAATATACGCAGGAGCTTTTAGAGCATAACGTAGGCGTTTTATTTCAAAATGATAACATTAATACGCTGGACGCAGACAGCGAATTTCGCCTGGTAGTGATGGCCGGGGTCGCGCAGGATGAAGTACGCAAGCTGTCCGAGCGGCTGAAATTCGGGTTTCGCCAGTCCATCCAGAATGGGCGGGTGCTGGGCAATGACCAGCTTTGGGGATATGATAAAAAGAACTGCAAGCTGACTGTAAACGAGGAGGAAGCCGCAGTGGTTCAGCTGGTGTTTGATTTATATGCCAACCATCATCTGGGAATTCGGAGGGTATCCCAAAGACTGTTTGACATGGGTTACAAAAGCCGCAGAGGAAATGCGTTCAACGTGCAGACCATTCGCAATATGTTGACAAATCCCAAATATAAAGGGTGGTATTGCGGGAATAAGACCCAGTCGCTGGATTATCGGAGCAAGAAGAAAGCGTTTTTGGGGGAGGAAGAATGGGTAATGTACCGGGATCCGGAGATTCCCGCCCTGGTATCAGAAGAGCTTTGGGATCGGGCCAACGCCCTTTACAAGGCCCACAGGGAGCAGATGATGGCCCACCGGAGTGCCGCCGCATTTCATAATCGCTATGCGTACAGTGGAAAAATCATCTGTGAAGAACATAAGGCCAGCTTTCACCGTCAGCTGCTGGCGAACGCCGGAGGGGGAAGGGAGGTCTGGCAGTGCAAAATCTACCGGCAGCGGGGGCGTGAGGGCTGTAAAGCGCCTCAGCTTCAGACAGAAGAGCTCAACGAGGTTATGGCACAGATTTTTTCCAAAGCGGTGCAAGACAAAAGCGCCGTTGTGGAGGAGCTGCTTTCCATGATTCGCAGCACGCCAGAGGAATGCGGCTATGAGCGGGAAAGAGGAAAGCTGGAGGAAGACGCCCGGCGGATCCAAGCGAAAAAAGATTGCCTGCTGGAGATGAGCGCGGAAAAAGCCATTGGCCTTTCCGAGTTTAGAAACCGGAACGACAGCTTTAATTTGCAGCTGGGAGAGATTGAAAGGAAACTGAAATACCTTCAAAAAGAGCAGGAAATGGATAAAATTTCCAGAGCGGAGGGCTTGGACCGGATCAGAGACGCGGCCATGCGGGAGCTAAATTTTGCCGATGGCATCAACGAAAAGCTGGCGGCATCCATTTTGGACCATATTGTTGTAAAAAGGGACAGCTACAAAGAAAAGATTCATCTGGAGGTCTATGTAAAGTCAGGACAGATATGGGACGTGTGTTTTGCAAGGGAGAAATCTTCCCTTTGCTGTATCCGTTTTTTATAATGTGTGCCACCAGGCGGAGATTGTGTTCAATGAGGATGTTTCTTGCTTCGATATCCCCGGCGGCATAGCGTTCCAGATATTTCCGTTCGTCCTCCGCTTTAAGAGGGCGTGGAAAGGAACCGCCCCCCGATATCCTCAGGGAAAAGAAAATACTGTTTAATATCAGCAAAATAGCTGCTGAGAGCATGGTGTCGCCTCCCCTTTTATACCGGCCGCTTCCTATCCTGAGTTCCTTTGTATCCTATTCCGATAACGCAAGTCCTTATGTTTGCGGCGTATTTGCCGCATTGACAGTGTTTGGCACCTTATTCTATGCTTCCTGCCCGCACTGTGTGACAGATACCAAAAAATGCCGCGAGCAACTGCTTCGCGGCATTTTTGACAAAGAATCGCGGCCTGACTTGTTTGCAGGCCGATCAGTGTTTTGCACGCTGCCGGGAAAACGGATATGATTACTTCGCCGCTACGCGGCAAAACTCTACGAGATTTTTTGACACGCGGGCTGTTACGCTTGCAGCGAATGGGCCGCCCGCTTTCTGTCTTGGGCTATAAGCAGCTTCAGGCTTTCTAAGGAAAGCTGGATTGTGGGAAGCATATCGTGGTTTTCCCTGTCCTCAAGGCCGGCGTTTTGCCGTTCCTGGTTCCAGACCACGCTGAATACGGATCCGCAGCGAACGCCCAGCGATGCGGCGGCCGTAAACAGCGCAGCGGATTCCATCTCGCTGGCCAGTACCCCCAGCCGCTTCCAGGCTTTCCATTTATACAAGAGTTCCTGAGAGACGGGCATGCGGTTCGGATCATGCTGCCCGTAAAAAGAATCTTTGCACTGTACTACGCCGGTATGGCATTTGAGTTTGAGCTGGCCCGCACTGTGAACCAGTGCGGACAGCACTTCATAATGGGGTACGGCTGGAAATTCAATGGGCGCATATTCCCGGCTTGTCCCCTCCTGCCGCACGGCGCCGGTGGCAATGACAATGTCGCCCCCCTTTACATCCAGGTGTATTCCCCCGCAGGTGCCGATGCGGAGGAATGTGTTGGCCCCAAGCGCCGCCAGTTCTTCCATGGCGATGGAGGCGGAGGGGCCGCCGATTCCGGTGGAAGTGACGCTGACTTTTTCTCCGGATAAAAAGCCGGAGTAAGTGATAAATTCACGGTTTTGCGCCACTTTTTCAGGATTTTCAAAAAACGATGCGATTGCTTCGCAGCGCCCTGGGTCGCCTGGAAGCAGACAGTAGCAGCCCACCTGGCCCGGCGCGCATGCAATGTGATATTGGGTTTGAAAATCTTTCATAACGTTTATCAACCGTTTCAATTTGGCGCCGTTTTTTGGTTTTTTCCCAGCACCAAAATGAGGGCATCCCTTTCTCAGATTGTGAATCGTGCATGAATGGCGCAGGCAAATTGTAATCATTTGTTGTTGCTATGCAATATAGTAAAAGGTATAATAAATAAATCATTTTGCATGTCAATGAGGAAAAAAAAATTTTCTGGGAGATTTCATATCTATGCGAAAAGCAATTTTGCTTTGTGTCCTGGGCTTAGCGGCAGGTTTTGCCATAAGCTTTCTGGGTTGCGCGAAGAATGGAAGCGCCGTGCTGGAACCCGCTTCGGCAGGGCCGGTTTCCAGCTCCGCGATCAAAAATCAAACCACTGTTGGCACACCGGAAGCCCCGGCATCGCCGAATCTGTCCTTGAATACTTCCAAGGTAAAGTTTGCCTGTGATGTTTTGGAGGCTATTAAGGCGAGAGATTATCCAGCCCTGGCCCATATGATTCATCCGGAAAAAGGTGTGGTGTTTACTCCGTACTCTTCGGTGGATTTAACCGCAAATCTGAAATTTACGAGGACTCAGATCGGTGCGCTTGCGGGAAACTCCCAAACATATGTATGGGGGGTTTATGACGGTGCGGGCAATCCCATTAAAATGACCATGTCGGAATATTTTGAAAAATTTGTGTTTAACACGGATTACACCGCGGCCCCTGTCATTGGAGTCAATAAAATTATTCAGAGCGGGAATTCGCTGGAAAATGTTCAGAAGGTTTTTCCAACCGCCCAGTTTGTGGAATTCCACTACCCTTCTCTGGATCCGGAAAAGGAAGGAATGGATTGGTGCAGCTTAAAGGTGGTTTTTGAGAGTTATCAGAACACGTATAAAGTTGTGGCCCTGATCCATAGCCAATGGACCATTTAAAAACGGCCGTTCCGTTCGGAAAGCGCGCCTTAAATAAGGTGCGTTTTTTCATGTTTTCCACAGGTGGATCACGCCGGTGTCCTGGGCGTTTTTCAGGACAATAATCAGCATGGGGAACAGGAACATCCCAACGACGCCAAAAACCCGCAGGCCCAAATACATAAAGAGGAGCGTTACCAGAGGATGCAGCCCGATCCGGTTGCCGACAATGCGCGGCTCCAAGATGTTTCGGACAATGGTGATGATTACATAAATCAGAAGGATGCCGAAACCCAGCCAGAGATCGCCTACAATTAAGCTTCCGATCCCCCATGGGATCAGGATGGTGCCTGTCCCCAAGACCGGGAGCAAATCGATCAGCGCGATCAGCGCGGCTACAATAATGGAATAATCGATCCGCAGCAGGGTAAGGCCGATGGCCAGTTCCACAAATGTAATGGACATGATCAGCAAATAGGACTGAATCAGTCGTTTTACGGTGCGGCCGAACGTTTGAAACGCATCTCCCGCCATTTCGTTGTATCGTTCCGGAATTTGTTTCTTGATAAAAAATTTAATTTTATTGTACTCCGCCGTGATGAAAAAGGTACTCACCAAAGTGACGATAAAAGCCACCAGCGTGGAAGGGAGGGAGGCTGCTACGCTGGCCACCCATTTGACCACGGAGGTGGACAGGCTTCCCAGCTTGCTTTGAATAAAGGTGAGCGCATCGGAAGTAATCAGGCGCATTTGCGTTTCCCATTGATGGGGAAGCGTTGCCATGATGCCTTCAAACCGGTTGTTGATTGCGTCAATTACAGACGGAGCCGAATTGCTGAACCAATTGGGCAGCGTCGTCATGAAAGCGGCAAGTTCAGTCACGGATTTTTCAATAATCAAGCCCAAAAGAAACATAAACAGCGCCACAATCAAAAATGTAACGATGGGCGCAATTGTTTTCCGGTGCAGCTTTGTATGCAGAAGAATCCAGTTGATGGGCCGCTGCAGCAGCATTGCAATGGCGAAAGCGATGAGAAAGGGAAGCAGCCAGAAAAAGAGGTATTTAAACACAAAATATGCCAGCGCGGCAATGACTGCAATATATGCAACATTGATGATAAAACGGCTTTTATCTGCTGTTGTCATCCCAGGCCTCCCTTTTTGCAATTTGATAGAATTCTTCAGTGTACCGTCCCCCTTAACTATTTCTTTTATCATACGGCCTGCAAAGGAAAAATGCAAGCAAATCCCAAAATTTATAAGGAGGTGAGAACGTTGAAACGGAGTGTGCGTTTTCCCTTTATTGACGAAGGGAAAGCTTTGTTTTTTATACCCTTATTTTTCCGAAATCATACTGCCTTCCTGCAATTTGAGAGGCTGGAAATCCCAGGGCGGCGGCGCGGGGTGCTCTTGAAAATTGAACCTTTAAAAGTTTTGGATTTAATGGTATGATAATGAAGTCGGGCCGAAAAATGGGTAAAAAGGAGTTTGAAAAATGGTCGGAAATCTATTTTGGATTGGGTTTGTCGGCGCTGCCGTTGCCTTAGGGTTTGCGTTGTTGCAGAGTCGGACTGTGTTTCGAGTTTCCGAAGGAAACGATCGGATGAAGCGGATTGCAGCTGCCATTCGCCAAGGGGCCAGCGCATATTTAAAACGCCAATATACCGGCGTTGCCAAAATCTTTGCCATTGTGTTCGTAATTTTGCTGATTCTCGCGTTTAATCCGTTTGCCAGTGTGCTGTCCAAATTCGTTCCGTTCGCGTTTTTAACCGGCGGATTTTATTCCGGACTTGCCGGTTTTATTGGAATGAGGATTGCCACTGCCGCAAATGCCCGCACGGCTCAAGCCGTTCATGACGGACTAAACCGGGGCCTCCGGGTTGCCTTTTCTTCCGGATCGGTTATGGGGTTTACCGTTGTGGGGCTTGGCATTTTTGATATATCCGTTTGGATTCATATCTTAAAATACGGATTCGGGTGCGATGCCGCAACAGTCGCCGGCACCATGGTGATGTTTGGCATGGGCGCTTCTTTTATGGCGCTCTTTGCCCGTGTGGGTGGAGGAATTTTTACAAAAGCTGCGGACGTGGGCGCCGATCTGGTGGGCAAGGTGGAAGCCGAAATTCCGGAAGACGACCCCAGAAACCCCGCTGTGATTGCCGACAATGTGGGCGATAACGTGGGGGATGTGGCTGGCATGGGCGCCGATCTTTATGAATCTTATGTGAGTTCTATCCTGGCCTCCTTTGCGCTGAGCGTGGCTGCAGGATATGGATGGAACGGCATGTTCCTGACCTTGTGCATGACGGTTGTGGGTATTCTTGCTGCGCTGATTGGCACGTTCTTTGTCCACACCAGAGAAAATACGGATCAGAAGACGCTTCTGTCGGCGCTGCGCAGGGGCACCTATATCGCCGCGGTCATCGCTGCCGTGGCCGCCGCTCCCTTAACGTATTATCTCATTGGGAATATTGGCATTTATATTGCGGTTTTATCCGGGCTCTGCGCCGGCGTTGCGATTGGATATTTTACGGAATACTATACGTCGGATACCTATGAACCCACCAGAAAGCTGGCCGAGGCCAGCGAAACCGGACCGGCGACTGTGGTCATCGGCGGGATTTCTCTTGGTATGAAATCTACCAGTGTTCCAATCATTGTGGTCAGCGCCGCGATTTTGGTCAGCTATTTTGCGGCCGGGGGTGGGATAGCACCGGCGAAGGGACTGTTCGGTATTGGAATTGCCGCCGTTGGCATGCTTTCCACTTTGGGTATTACCCTGGCCACCGACGCATACGGTCCTGTGGCCGACAATGCCGGCGGAATTGCGGAAATGGCTGGCTTGGGCGAGGATGTCCGCAAGCGGACCGACGCGCTGGATGGGCTAGGAAACACAACCGCCGCCACTGGAAAAGGATTTGCCATCGGTTCCGCCGCTTTGACGGCGCTGGCCCTTCTGGCTTCTTATGTGGACATTGTCAAAACAAAAGACCCAGGCATACTGAATTTGGAAATCACTGATCCGCGTCTTTTGGTGGGAATTTTTGTGGGTGCGATGCTGGCGTTTTTGTTTTCCGCTCTCACCATGTCTGCGGTGGGAACTTCCGCTCAGAGCATTGTCCGGGAAGTGCGCCGTCAGTTTCGGGAAATTACCGGGCTGATGAACGGTAAGGCCGAGCCGGATTATTCCGCCTGCGTGGATCTTTGCACCCGCAGCGCTCAGAGGGAAATGGTTTTTCCAGCGCTGCTTGCCATCGTCGTTCCTGTGCTGGCCGGTCTTATTTTGGGTGTGAACGGGGTTGTGGGCCTGCTGGCAGGCGTTACCGTAACTGGATTTGTGCTTGCCATATTTATGGCAAATGCGGGCGGTGCATGGGACAACGCCAAAAAGTATATTGAAGCCGGCAATCTGGGCGGCAAAGGCAGTGAAAACCACAAGGCCGCCGTGGTGGGCGATATGGTTGGAGATCCTTTTAAGGACACATGCGGCCCTTCCCTCAACATTCTCATTAAACTGGTAGCCACCGTTTCCATTGTATTCTCCACGCTGATTATTACCGTCTCCATTCTGTAAAGGGGAAAAGCAGCGCATAGGATATGAAAAAACGCGCCTGAACACAGTTTGGGCGCGTTTTTGGCTGGAATATTTTATAAAAGAGGTCAGCCGCTTTTTGCTTGAGGCAAGATGGCGCTGTAGTAATCATTGTCCAATATTTTGGCGGAATAGTCTACTTTCTGATTCACCATATGCATCATGAGCTGCGGATAGTTTTGTTCCACCGTTACTCCTTGGTTTGGCGTAAATTTCCCGGTTGCGGAATTATACCGCCCCAAATCTGAAATCCAGCTTCGGTTGGAAAAGATCACAAGGCCCGGCGCACTGGAAAAAATATCGCTGCCCATCAGAAGGCGGGAGTCGTACGAAACCCCCATTAGGTTGGACAGAGTGGGCAAAAGATCGAGAGGGCAGCAGGGTTTTTCTACGGTGACCGGCGTTTTTCGATCGCCGGACCACATAATCAGCGTGGTTTTGTATAGTTCAAAGTTTCTTTCCACCGTATGCCCCGCGATTTCATTGATGGCGTTTAGTCCATTCCATTCAAGACCATAGGGATAATGGTCACCGGAAAGGACGATGGCGGTGTTTTGCAGAACCCCGGCGTCCGCCAAGTCCTTCAGAAGCGCGGATACCGCCCGGTCCAGCTCGATATTGCAGGCAAGATAGGCTTTTACCGGCTCGCTGTATGGAAAGTCCGCAACCAAGTCTTTGTTTTTGTTTGCAATATAATTTCCGCTGAAGCTGTAGAGCAAATGGCCGCTTACCGTCATGTAATAGACATGGAACGGTTGCTTGCCGATATATTCGGGAACGGTAGCGTCGATCATTTCCACGTCGGATTCCGGCCAGGTTTGGCGCAGGTTGAGGCCGTTTCCTACCCCTTTATAGGCATAGCCCATATTGGGGTGGGATTTATCCCTGCCGTAAAAGCTGTATGTATGGTCATGATAAGCAAACGTGCTGTAGCCCAGGGGAGACAGCTGGTTGCCCATACAAAACGGCATGGAATTCTGGCTGGAGCGGGCAAAGCTACGGATTCCGGATTTGGGGACAAGGCTGGTCAGTGTCGTGTATTCTCCGTCGGAGGTAGATACGCCCCAGATGGGGTTGTAAAAATTTTGGAAAACAAAGCCTTCATTGGCAAGCCGGTAGAGCGTGGGCGTTACATCTTTTCGCACCGCATAACTGGAAAAACCTTCGGCGCAAATCCAGATCAAGTTTTTTCCTTTCCAAAGGCCAGTATATTGGTTTTGCCCCGTTGGTGTCCGGCCGCTAAAATATTTGTGCATGTCCCTTAATTTGGGATCGGTTTCCTTTGCAAGAAGAGACGCAAAGTCAATATTTTGCACATTTTCAGGATAGAGAGGGGGAGAAGACTGCCCGGATGCACTGTCGGGAGATGCCGGATGATTTTTAGGCATGCTCGGTGCGTCTGGGGCGTTTGGTCCGAAGATCAGATTTTTGGCGTCCAGCCGGAAAGTGGTCATGACCCCAAAATTGGAAACCATTAAATTGGGAATAAAAGATTGTGAGTATAAATATCGAAGGGATAAAATGTCTTCGTTGGCCCCATATACCGCAGCGGTAGCCACAACCTGCAAAGCGACGGATGTCCCGGCCAGCAGCAGGCTGAAAGAGGCCGCCGGTCGCTGGCGCAGCAGCATCGCGCCACCCCAAATCGTCCAGAAAATCAGCGGGAAAAGCAAAAACAGAAGGACGGGCAGGCTTTGCCATATGCCCGCCAAGGCTTCCCGCCAATATTGCAGGATCTCGCCCGTTGCCGTAACGGAATAGAGTACCAGAAAAGTTTTAAAAATGGTGTAATATACCGCCTGAACATAATAGGCAATAGTGAGAAACACAAGGACAAGAACCGATAAGATACGGCTGACCTTCGGGGGAAAAAGGGAGCAGAGCAACGCAAAAAAAAGCCCTAGTGGGATGGTAAACAAAATGGTGTGGAACAGCCCTGTATCAAAGACCGGACCGAAGCAATAGATTTTTACCACAAGCTCCATATATAAGATGGAGGCCGGGAAAAACAGGTAGAAAAAAAGAGGACGGGAAAAAAATCGGGAACCCCGTTTCCAACTCAAATCATGCACCCCCTCGAATAAAAACAACGCGTTTTTGTGCCGCCTTTGCCAAACGTGCGCCGCACCCTGTTCATCTTTCTTAGTGTATCGTTCGGCAGTTCCAAAAATGAATGGAGCGAGACAAATGTGTGTTTTGCAGTTGAGGCCGGATGGCCGCAAGGCTTGGGAAAACGCACGGAAAGCCGCAGGCTCGGCCTTTTTTTGCCGTGGTTTTACAATTTTATACTGAGTTTTGCATGCAGTCAACTTTCAAACAGAAAAATTGCACAAAAAGTTCAGATAAATTCTGGAAACCAGGCTGCCGCGGATTCCATGCGTTCCAAGCGGGCCGGGCATAAAAATGGGATCCGAGCATAGATTGTACTTGGAATATTGCTTGGGAGGGATTGATATGCAGCGCGATTGGAAGAAGAAAAACGTTTTGGATCGCTTAAAGGAGTGGATCGAAGACCAGAAACCGGCCGGAGCACAAAAAACGGGAAAAAATCACGTTGGCATTTTGCTCTTGAGACGGAAATGGATGACCGTTGCCGCTTGTTTGCTGGTGGCTGCCTGCATGTTTTATGCGGTCAATTACCCGGCGGTGGTGGGAGCGGTGGCCACCGCGCGGCAGCTTCCCATTTACTGTGTGCAGAAAGATTATAAAGTGTGTTCCGTTTCATTTGACGCAGCCTGGGGAAATGAAGATACCCAAAAACTCATTGATATTTTGGGAAAATATCACATTAAAGCAACCTTTTTTGTAGTGGGGGCGTGGGTGGATAAATATCCGGAGTCGGTGAAAGCTCTGTCTGATGCCGGGCACGAGGTGATGAACCATTCCAACAGCCATGCACATATGTCAAAACTTTCCAAGGAACAGATTGTGGAGGATATTGAAACCTGCAACCAGAAAATCCAGGCGGTTACCGGAGAAAAGCCCACTTTGATCCGTCCGCCTTACGGGGAATATGACGATCATGTGATTACCGCGATCCGCTCTATCGGCATGGAGCCGATTCAGTGGGATGTGGACAGTTTGGACTGGAAGGACCTGGACGCCGCTCAAATTACAAAGCGGGTGCTGAGTGGAGTCAAACCAGGCTCCATTGTTCTGTTTCACAATGCGGCCCTGCACACGCCGGAGGCGCTGGACGGGATCCTGACATCCCTGCTTCAGGAAGGGTACTCCATCGTACCCATTTCCGAATTGATTCTTAAGGGAGATTACACCATCGACCATACGGGGCGTCAGCATCCGGCATAAAAAAGCTCCTTTGTCCGGGCTTGAATCATTCATTAAAAAAGTCCTCTTTGCAAAGAAGCAAAGAGGACTTTTTAGACTGCCGGGAAAGATAGGCGGCCTTTTTTGATATTGATTAAGCGTTCTTTTAATCCAGGGAAAAATTCTTTTTATATGACTGGATGGCGCGGCGGATAATTTCAATGGCCGCCGGCGCGTCCAGCACTTCATCCACGGCGGTTTCTTTATTTTCCAGCGCTTTATATATGGTGAAAAAGTGCGACATTTCATCATAAACATGTTTGGGCAGCGCAAAAATACTTTTGTACCCGTTGTAAGTAGGATCGTTAAAAGGAATGGCAATGATTTTTTCATCCACCCGTCCGCTATCCATCATTTGAATGACGCCGATCGGATAACACTGTACCAATGTGAGAGGGTGCAGTTCCTCGGAGCAAAGAACCAAAACATCCAAAGGGTCCAGATCGTCCGCGTATGTCCTCGGAATAAGCCCGTAATTTGCGGGATAATGGGTGGAGGTGTGCAAAATGCGGTCCAAGATCAAAAGGCCGGTTTTCTTGTCCAGTTCATACTTGTTTTTGCTCCCCTGGGGAATTTCGATGACGGCGATAAAATTTTCGGGTGTGATGCGTTCCGGATCAATATCATGCCAAATATTCAAGTTTACTCTCCTTTTTTTGTTTGCTTGCTGAATGGCGGATTTTGGCCGCTGGCCCAACAAATCGATTCTATTTTTCTTTACTCTAACATCCCTTAAGAAACAAGTCAATATTATTTTGAGCGATGCATTTCGGAGCCATAAAGGACGATTATGATTTTGCACAATGCGGTAAAAAACGGTTGCAATTTGCGGTTCCCCGGCGTATAATACCCATAAGCAGTTCCATTTGAAAGTGTGGGTTTCTCCATGAAACGAATCAGTGCACGCATTCACAACTTCTTCTTTATCTGCCGTTGCCATTTCTTTGGTAACGGCTGGTTTGCGCACGCGAATAGAGAAGATGAAATGAATGAGTTGCCATAGGCTCCAAGGGATAATCCGCATTGGGCTCATTGATTGCATCAATCAATGAGCTTTATTTTTTTCCCGTTTTTCGGGAGAGGGGAGATCATGATGGTTGTGGTTATGAAGCCGGGCGCCCAGCGGAGAGAAATAGAAGCGCTGGCGAATCAGTTTAAGGATATGGGGGTGGATGTTGGGGTTACAAACGGCGTCGGATGTTCTATTTTGGGCCTGGTGGGCGATACCAGCCAGGTGGATATGGGCAAAATTATGCTAAACCCCGCGGTAGATCGGGTGATGCGAGTGCAGGAGCCTTATAAAAAGGCAAACCGGAAATTTCATCCGGAGCCGACGGTGGTAAAGGTCGGACCCACCCAAGTGGGGGAAGGCGGCGTCACCGTTATTGCCGGCCCCTGCTCGGTGGAATCGGAGAATCAAATCGTGGATGTTGCCCAAGCGGTTAAAAAATCGGGAGCCGCCATGCTGCGGGGCGGCGCCTTTAAGCCCCGCACCTCTCCATATTCCTTCCAGGGGCTTGAAGCGGAGGGATTAGATCTTTTGCTGGAAGCCAAGGCGAAAACCGGGCTTCCCATTGTCAGCGAGATTATGTCCCCAAAATTCTGTGAAGTGTTCGAGGAAAAGGTGGACGTGGTGCAGATCGGCGCCCGGAACATGCAGAATTTTGATCTTTTGAAAGAAGTAGGCAGGATGTCCAAGCCTGTTTTATTAAAGAGGGGGCTGGCCAGCAGCTATGAGGAATGGATTATGTCCGCCGAGTATATCTTGGCCGGCGGCAACCAAAATGTGATCCTTTGCGAACGCGGTATCCGAACCTTTGAAACATACACCAGAAACACGTTGGATATTTCCGCCATTCCGGCTATCAAGCGGATGAGCCATCTGCCGGTGATTGTAGATCCTTCCCATGCCAGCGGAGCAAGCTGGATGGTGGAGCCGCTGGCCATGGCCGCCATTGCGGCGGGGGCGGACGGCATCCTGATTGAAGTCCATAACGATCCGCCCCATGCCAGATGCGACGGTCAGCAGTCCCTGACCCCGGTCCAATTTGACGCTTTAATGAAGAAAATCGGCGGCATGGTTGACCTGATGGGCAAAGAGCTAGTAAAATAAAAAGCAAAGTGAGAAACAGCGCGAAGGATCTAGGATTGCCTGAAAGGGGAATATGCCGTTGAAAACACTGACCATTGATCTGCCGGGCCGGGCCTATGATATCTTGATTGAACGGGGATTGCTGCAACAAGCGGGCCGGCTGGTGCGGGAAGCGGTGCGGGGAGAGCGCATCGCGGTTGTAACCGACTATCATGTGGAGGCGCTGTATGGCTCCATCCTGAAAGACGCCCTGGAAGGGGCCGGATTTCTTGTTTCGATCACCGCCATTTTGCCCGGAGAGGAAAGCAAAACCGTTTCCACGCTGGAAAAGCTATACGACGCTTTTATGGATTTTGGCCTGACTAGGAGCGATGCGGTGCTTGCCCTGGGCGGCGGCGTTGTGGGGGATCTTGCGGGTTTTGCCGCCGCCACCATCCTCCGGGGTGTGGATTTCGTTCAGGTTCCTACCACTTTGCTGGCCCAGGTGGACAGTTCGGTGGGGGGAAAGGTTGCCGTGGATTTAAAAGCCGGAAAGAACCTGGCGGGTGCTTTTTATCAACCCAGGCTGGTGCTCATTGACCCGGGCTGCCTGCAAACGCTGAGCGGCAGGATTTTTGCAGACGGAATGGCGGAGGTTATCAAATACGGCGCCATTTTGGACAAAGCGCTGCTGGAACGGCTCTCCGCTCAAGAGCCAGCCTCCTTGCTGCGGGATGGCCTGGAGCAGGTGATTTACCGCTGCTGCGATCTGAAACGGCAGGTGGTGGAGGAGGACGAGCGGGACAATAGGCGCAGGATGCTTCTGAATTTTGGACATACCCTGGGGCACGCGTATGAGGCGGCCTATCAGTACCGGAGCTATATCCACGGGGAAGCGGTGGCGGCGGGCATGTGCAAGATGGCGGATCTCCAGCAAAAGCATGGCCTGCTGGCCAAGGAAGAGAGCCTTTCGCTCCGGTCGCTGATTGCGCGTTACGGACTCCCCACCCGGATTCCATGCTCTATGGAGGCGTACGAGGCTGCCATTGGGCTGGACAAAAAAGGGCGCGGGCAGGAGATTTCTCTGGTTCTGCTGCGGCGTTTGGGAGAAGCTTATTTGCAGGAAATGCCAAGAAGGCAGCTTTTTGACTGGCTGCGGGAAGAGGAATGACAACATGGACCTGGTTTTATATCCCGGGCGCCTGAAAGGCGCCGTAACGCCGCCCCCCTCTAAAAGTCAGGCGCACCGGGCGGCCATTGCCGCCGCGCTGGCAAAGGGGCGCAGCAAAGTGTATCCCTTTGCCCGTTCGGAAGATATTGTAGCTACGCTTTCCGCTATGGAGACGCTGGGCGCCCGGTTTGACCCGGTTCAAAGTGTGATTGAGGGGATTGCGGAACCAAAAAAGGGCCTGCCGGTTTTGGATTGCGGGGAATCCGGCTCCACCCTTCGTTTTCTCCTGCCGGTGGCTTTGGCCCTCTGCGGCGGGGGCAGCTTTCGCGGCCGGGGCCGGTTGATGGAACGGCCCCAAGAGCCGTATCTTCAGATTTTTCGGGAGCAGGGAATGGTTTATTCCAGAAGCCCCGGCCGTTTTGCGGTCCAAGGGACGCTGAACCCCGGCGTTTTCCGCCTGAGAGGAGATGTTTCTTCTCAATTCGTAAGCGGTCTTCTATTTGCCCTTCCGCTGCTGCCCCGAGACTCGGAGATTGTGCTGACCACTCCTTTGGAATCCCGGGCCTATGTTTCGCTGACCTTATCCACCCTTTCCGCCTTTGGCATCCAGGTGGAAAACCAGGATTTTTCCCGTTTTGCGGTCCCCGGTGCGCAAGCTTACCATCCAGGAGAGGTGCGGATCGAAAGCGACTATTCTCAGGCGGCTTTTTTTGCGGTGGCAAACGCCCTGGGGAGCGGCGTTGCGATTTTGGGTCTTCGGAAAGAAAGCGCCCAAGGGGACAAGGCAATTTTTGACATTATCCGCCAGCTTTCCAGTCCCGGTTCTCAGGAGGTGGACGTGAGCCAGTGCCCTGATTTGGCGCCTGCCGCCGCGCTTCTGGCTGCTTTGAGAGATGGAGAGGAAACCTTCATTGTCAATGCAGCCCGTCTCCGGGCCAAGGAGAGCGACCGGCTGCGCTCGATTGCCTGCCAGCTGAACCGGCTGGGAGCAAAGGTAGAAGAGAGAGAAGATTTTTTGCGGATTGCCGGCGTCTCCGTCCTTCGCGGCGGTGCGGCGGACAGCTGCGGCGACCACCGGATTGCCATGATGCTGGCCATTGCAGCCACGCGGTCGGCGGAGCCTGTGTTTCTTGCGGGAGCGGAATGTGTCAGGAAATCCTACCCTGATTTTTGGAAGGAATATGCCGACCTGGGCGGCCGCATGGAATCCTGTCCGGAGCGGTAATGGCGCCCTGCCTGCTGAAGCTGCGCAAAAAACTCCCGCTCAAGGCATAAGCGGGAGAAGGTTTCGGGAAAACGCTTTGGCGGCCGGAAGCTTTCATTCGTTTTCTCCTGTTTCCAGATATTCCGCTAAAAATTGCTGGTCTTTTCGCTCCAGGTCGTTTAGGCCGGCCAAAGATTCGTTGTGATGGGTCAGTTCATGAGCCAGAACTCTGTGGAGCTGCAACCGAAACTGGGCGGGAGGCAGGCGCCCGCATACCTGCTGAAACGACCCATAATACAGGACGATATACCGGCCCATGGCGGCTTCCTGATGATACTCACCCAAAACATACAAAAGACGGCGGCCGGAAGAAGGGTGCAGTTTGGCCTCCGGCAGCAGCAAAACCCCGCCGTTTAGTTCCCGGTATAAAGGCGCGGGGAGCGCATCGGCGATTTCATCCAGCATTGCGCCGGTTTCTTCAAAGGAAATCATGTTCAATCACCGCCTTATCCGATCTTATTGTACCATTTCTTTTTCTCTTCCGGCAAGGGGGAGGAGGCGGAAAAGAAAGCGGATTTGAAGGAAAGCCAAAAACGAAGGATTGAGAAAGAAGGAAAATATGCGTTATGTTTTATTCGGCGAATCTCATGGCCCTGCCATCGGGGTGGTTTTGGAGGAAGTTCCGGCTGGCCTTTCGCTGAACATGGAGTTTGTAGCGTCGGAAATGGCGCGGAGGGCGCCAGGCAAAAGCGCGCTGTCCACCTCCCGCAGAGAAGCGGATCAGGTTCA
The DNA here is from genome assembly GCA_028708585.1 of Oscillospiraceae bacterium. Lineage (GTDB taxonomy): Bacteria > Bacillota > Clostridia > Oscillospirales > Oscillospiraceae > RGIG529. Next base: position 2,021 of record JAQVYO010000009.1, on the reverse strand, counting down.
GGTTTTGAGCGGCGTTTTTCAGGGGAAAACAACCGGAACGCCTCTTTGCGCCGTGATTTTAAACACGGATGTCCGATCGGGAGACTATGCGGCGCCGTCCCATATGCCGCGGCCCGGTCATGCCGACTATACCGGCCGTATCCGGTATGGCGGATTTGCCGATTACCGGGGCGGCGGCCATTTTTCCGGGCGGCTCACCGCACCGCTGGTTTTTGCGGGCGCGGTGGCAAAGCTGATCCTCATGGAACGGGGCGTTTTTGTGGGTGCCGGTATTCAGGAAATTGCGGGTATCCGGGACGAATTGCCGAAAGAGGATTTGTGGAACCCGGAACTGTTTTTAGAAATTTCCAAACGGGAATTTCCGGTTTTTTCCCCTGCCCAGGGGGAAAAAATGCAGGCTGCAATTTTGGCGGCCCGGACAGCGGGGGATTCTGTTGGCGGGATCATTTCCTGCGCGATCTTCGGCCTTCCCGGCGGGCTTGGAGGCCCGGATCTGGAACGGACGGCGGAAGGGGAAATTGCCCGGCAGGTGTTTGCCGTTCCTGCGGTAAAGGGAATTGCGTTCGGCGCGGGGTTTGATTTTGCGCGGATGCGGGGCAGCGAGGCCAATGATCCGCTGTGCCTGAATGAAGTGGGATCGGTTCGGACAAAAACCAATCACAGCGGCGGGATCAACGGCGGAATTACGAACGGAATGCCTTTGACTTTTTCGGTGGCGATGCGCCCGACGCCTTCCATTGCGCTGCCCCAGCAGACGGTGGATTTGGATACCGAAAAGGAAGCCGTCCTCTCCATCAAAGGGCGGCATGACCCCTGCATTGTGCACCGGGCGGTTCCGGTAATCGAAAGCGCGGCGGCGCTGGCGGCCCTGTCACTGATGGGAATTTAAACGGCGCCGGGAGAAATTTCCAGGAGAGATGCCAAATGAGTGAATTGGATGAATTACGGCGTAAAATTGATGAAGTGGACGGGGAAATCACCCGTCTGTTTGTCCTTCGCATGGACATTACCCGGCAGGTGGGAGAATATAAACTGCGCCACGGCCTTCCGGTACTAGATACCGAAAGGGAGCGGCAGGTGCTGGCGGGGAAGGCCGCTCATAGGAAAGACGCGGCGCAAAAAACCGAAATAACCGACCTGTTCGAGGCCATTATGGCCATCAGCAGGCGGCAGCAGCGACGGCTCATTGCCCGGTCCGGCCAAGGACCGAAGGTGTGCGTGCCGAAAAGACCGCGCATGCCGGTTGAAAACCCCCGGGTGATTTATCAGGGCGAGCCGGGTGCATACGGCGAGGAGGCCACCGTTTTATTTTTTGGTGAAACGATCCATCGGGACCGCCGGGCGGATTTTGAGGGCGTTTGCCAGGCCATTGTCCGGGGCGAAGCCGACTATGGTGTTTTGCCCATTGAAAACAGCTCTACGGGAGCCATTACTGTTGTATATGATCTGCTGGCGAACTATGGGTGCTTTATCGCCGGCGAGCAGCTGGTGCGGGTGAGTCATTGTCTGATGGCGCCTCAAGGGGCGTCTCTGGCAGGGATTACGGATATTTATTCTCATGAACAAGGCTTTTTTCAAAGCAAGATATTTTTGGGCGGCCATTCGGACTGGCGGCTGCACCCGGTACTCAATACCGCCGCCGCGGCTAAGTATGTCTCTCAGCAAAATGACCGGACGAAAGCCGCCATTGGCAGCAAACGTGCCGCGTCTTTATATGGCTTGTCTATCCTGCAGGAAAAGATCAATTTCAGCGACCGGAATGATACCCGGTTTGTGATCGTCTCTCCACAGCCGGAGCGGAGGCCGGGAAGCAACAAGATCAGCGCCGTTTTTACCGTTACCCATGAAACGGGAAGCCTGCACCGTATGTTATCTATTTTTGCGGCCAACGGTTTGAATATTATGAAGCTGGAGTCGCGGCCTATTCCGGGAAAGAACTAAAATTGGGTACCGGTTATTCTTTTACTGAAGGACCTGCTGTTGCCCCTGATGGCAAGGTTTATTTCACTGATCAGCCTAAT
>JAQVYO010000127.1 GCA_028708585.1 Oscillospiraceae bacterium | reverse complement strand
TGAAACCCGCGCTGTTGACCTGGATCCAGATACCATCGGGACAACAAAATGCGGAGTGATGATTGAAGACAGCGAACAGATGGCGGAGGATATGATCCGCTGGGCGGATCTGATTTTGTGCACCGGTTCCACGGTGGTAAACGGGACGCTGGTGACTATTCTGGATATGGCCGAAAAAGCCGGAACAGAACTTGTCTTTTTTGGGACAAGCATTGCCGGAATGGCCGCCTTGAAGGGCCTAAACCATTTTTGCCCCAAGTCCAAATAAAAAATTCAATAAAAAAAGAAGATCAGCCTTGGCTGTCCCGGGGAGAGAACCAAGGCTAATCCAATGGCGCGAGTGAAGCTTATTCTTCTCCAAAAAAGTTTCCGAGGCCCAGATTGCCGAGAATACTTCCCTCACCTTGTTTTTTTCCACCGGTTTTGCTGGCGGAAAAAATTCGGTTGGCAAGCCGGGAGAACGGCAGAGACTGGAGCCAAACGCTGCCTGGCCCAGTGAGTACCGCAAGCGCCAGCCCTTCTCCACCGAACAGCGCGGTCCTTATACTGCGAGAGAACTGAATATCATAATGGATGGTCTGTGTCATGGCTACGAGGCAGCCGGTATCCAGGAGAGTGGTTTCCCCAGGCTGCAGGTTTTTTTTAAGTATGGTACCCCCCGCGTGCAGGAAGGTTAGGCCGTCTCCCTCCAGCCGCTGCATAATGAAGCCTTCTCCGCCGAACAAGCCCACGCCGATTTTTTTCTGAAAGGCGATGCCGATGGCAATGCCTTTGGCCGCGCACAAGAACGCATCTTTCTGGCAGATGAGCGTGCCTCCGTAATCCGTAAGGTCAAAAGGAATGACTTTTCCAGGGTAGGGCGCCGCAAAGGCTACACAGCGTTTTCCCGCCGCGGTATTGGTGAAGCTGGTCATAAACAGGCTTTCACCGGTGATGACGCGTTTACCAGCAGAAAACAGTTTCCCGACAAAATCGTTGCCATCTTTTCCCGAGCCGTCTCCTAAAATGGTATCCATGCGGATGGCGCTGTCCATATACATCATGGCGCCGGCTTCAGCGAGAACGGTTTCTCCCGGATCCAGCATGATTTCCACAAACTGCAAGTCATCGCCTTGTACTTTATATTCCACCTCATGAGCTCTGCGCATGGGAATGCCTCCTTTTATATGTTTGGCCTTGAGAATCAAAAATGTCAAAACCGTATCATAGATCGCATGGAAAGAAGCCCTTTATCTTCACATGAAGATCATATGATATTTTATGCGTTCAAACAAGCGGCAAGATGAATGAAAATAAAGGGGGGAAAATGAAAAAAGGCAACAGAAACACTGCCGCCCACTGTTCTGTTTTCATTTTTTTGCAGGAGAGATCAAGAGGACATGGGTCTGCCGCTAAGGTCTTATTTATTTAGAGCCAGGATAAAAATTTGGATTAAGTTTTCCAAATAGGGCAGGTATTTGGGATCGAGATTTCTGAGCAGTTCGTTTACTTTTGTTAAATCGTTTTCACCTGTCCTTCCAAGTATGATATAATCAGCGGAAGCACTGAGTGAAGAACATATTTTATACAGCGTTGCCGACGACATTCCTTTCCGTCCAAGTTCAATTTCTGCTAAAAATTGAGGAGATATATCAATGCATTCGGCCAGTTTCTCCCGTGATAAGCCAAGTGCTTCTCTTTTTTCCCGAATGCGCAGGCCAATCTGCGAGTGTAGATCATTTTTCATTTGGTTCACCTCATGGCAATATTATATTTTATATTGCACTGCATTATAAAATGGCCAATAGGCATTATTTAAAATTACTATTAGCTTATAAACTTTAGTATTTTAAGCGTAAAGATGTCGTTTTATGCATGATTTTGATGCGTAGAAAACGCTTCTGTAAATTTGAAAAAGCGGACGGAATCCGAAAAAATTTTCATATTCTTCCAGGCCAAAACTAAGAAGATAAAATCGAATCGTATCAAATAAAAAATGTGTTGGAGGTGGCAACTTTGAACCGTTCCCGCATTGGGCGTATCACGGCTGCTTTGCTGGCGCTCCTGCTGGCGATGTCTTTCATCGTGCCGGCGGCGGCTTCCACAACCTATCGGGAAATCACCGTTATTTATCCCGGCATTGTGCTGAATGTGGATGGTAAGCTGATTGTTCCGAGAGATGCAAACGGCGATAGGGTGGAACCGTTTGCATGGGAAGGAACGACTTACCTGCCCATTCGCGCCATTGCAGAAGCATTGGGAAAACAGGTGCGATGGGAAAGCAACACCAAGACGGTCTATCTCACCGACGGAGGCGGCCAGGCGCCGCCGGCTTTTTCAGGGCGGCCCGTTGTCCAAGGCGCTGACAAGAATGGTTCTGAAACCATAATGGCCGCTTATATGGGCATAAAAATCAATGTAAATGGCGTTACGATTCAGCCGAGAGATGAAAACGGAAAGGCTGTTCAACCGTTCGCGTACGACGGAACGACCTATCTTCCGGTTCGTGCGGTAGGAGCGGCGTTTGGAAAGCGGGTCACTTGGAATTCCGCTGAAAAAACGATTTATCTGAACAACCAGATCAGCGGAATGTTGAAGGTTTGTTTTCTAGACGTGGGGGAGGCGGACTCCATTTTTATTGTGCTCCCCAATGGAGAGACGATGCTGATTGATGCCGCGGAAAAAGGTGATGGTGACAATATTAGCCGATATATAAAAGCGCAGGGGATAACAAAAATTCATTATCTGGTGGCAACTCACCCCCATGCTGATCATATCGGAGGAATGGAAAAGATAGTGGATGCTTTTGAGATTGGAGCCGTATATTTTCCCAATGCAGCGGCCAATACAAAAACCTTTGAAACCCTTTTGCTGGCAATGAAACGGAAAGGGCTCACCATAAAAACAGCAAAAGCAGGCGTCAATATATTGAGCCAGCAAGGGTTGAACATTTCCATTTTGGCCCCTAATCAAGATCATTATGAGGATTTGAATAATTATTCCGCAGTTGTGAAACTAACTTATGGAAAAACTAGATTTTTGTTTATGGGAGACGCGGAGGCGCTTTCTGAAAATGAGATTATAACCGACGTAAAGGCGGATGTCTTAAAGGTGGGGCACCATGGAAGCAGTTCTTCTACCAGCGGGAATTTTTTAAACCGTGTATCGCCGCAATACGCCGTCATTTCAGTAGGCAAGGGGAACGCATATGGGCATCCTTCTCAGCAAGTGGTGGACCGGCTGACGGCCGCCGGAGCCAAAATTTATCGGACGGATCGGGACGGAACGGTGGTATTTACTTCGGACGGAACAAAGGTTACCCCTTCGTTTTACCAATAAAAAGAAAAAAGCGTAAAAACAGTTAAAACCAAAGAGGGGCGCACAGGGCCGCTCCCTCTTTGGTTTTTCGTGCAGCGGGAATTACCAAAATTTACTCATTGAAAAAAGTTACAAAAATGTTACATTAGTAACAAGGAGGTAACAAAATGAAGAAACGATTCCTTTCTCTCGCAGCGGTGATCCTAACGCTCAGCATGGCGGCTACCGCTTCGGCCGCTTATTCCGGGGCATCCGGGACACAAGGCGGCAAGGGTGGCTGCACGCCGGTATCTTGTGGTTTTCCATCTTGTCTGACATCTTACATACAGCAGACGGCATCTCAGTGCCCGCTTTTGTCCAACGGAAGCAAGGCGCTTGATAAGCTGGAATCCCGCATCAGCTTTTGCGACGGCAAATCCCAAGATACGGAAAGCTTCGATTGCGCCGTATCCGTGTGCGGCACGTCCAATGGCGCCAACGTCGGCGGAGAATGTACGGATCAAGCAAGCTGTGCAGATTCTTTGTGCGGCCAGGGGTCCTGCAATTTATCCACGCTGAAAGACTGCATCAAAAATTTCTGCGCTAATTACTGCGGAAGCGGTTCCTGTTCTTCGTCTCCCAATTGCACAAAAACCCCGGCCGTGTCTCAGTCTCCCTCTGCCCCGGTAACAGCGGCGCCCAGCCAAACGCCCCAACCTACAAAACCTGTTCAGGCGCCTGCCGCAACTCCGGTCCAGGCAACGGAAACCGGCAAACCAGCGCCGGATACGGCTACGAAAGCAGACAACTTGGCATTTGAGCAGGAAGTGGTGCGTCTGGTAAACGAGCAGCGCGCTGCAAGCGGATTCAATGCCTTGACTTTCAATTCCGAGCTGTCCAGCATTGCAAGAATCAAGTCACAGGACATGCATGACAACCATTATTTTTCCCATACCAGCCCCGTCTTTGGTTCTACGTTCAGCTTACTGGACCAATATGGAATTTCTTACAAAACAGCCGGTGAAAATATCGCCATGGGATATACAACGCCTGAGGCGGTGGTAACCGGATGGATGAATTCACCGGGACACAGGGCCAACATCCTAAACGCTTCCTTCACGCAGATCGGCGTTGGCTATGTTGCAAGCGGCAATTACTGGACCCAGGAATTTATCGGCTGAGTCCGTCTGATTTGACGGCATTCTAAATTCTGATGACACTTCATTCCATTATTTGGGTTTGAATAACCCATATTGCCGCGCAGGGAATGTTCCTTGCGTGGCAATTTTTTATTCTTTTAATAAGACAAGGCCCTTCGGTTCCCGCCTTTGGGAAGGAACCGAAGGGCCTTGTCCAGAATGTTTGCTAATGTGCGGGAGACAGATCAATTTGAGCCGCCTTCTTTTTGGTTTTTTCCTTCCTGGTTGGGAGGGACGTTGTTTTTGCTGCTGTAATCCTGCAAAAGCGCTGTCAGCACCG
>JAQVYO010000126.1 GCA_028708585.1 Oscillospiraceae bacterium | reverse complement strand
GCCGCGCAGCTTCCCGCACCACCGGATAGCTGGCAAACCCTCCGGTTCCCACCACCAGATCTGGCTGGAATTCCTTTAAAATTCGTTTTGCCTGACGTCTGGACGCCGGAATATTGCGCAGCGTCTTTAAATTATACCGCAGGGAAAACAGAGAGACGGAACGCTGGAACCGGGTAATCTTCACGGTGCGCAGAGCATAGCCCTCTCTTGGCACCAGCTGGTTTTCCATACCGCCTTCCGCACCCACAAATAAGATTTCCGCGCTTTTGTTTCTGCTTTCGATGAGCCGGGCGGCTGCAATTGCTGGATTGATATGCCCGGCGGTTCCGCCGCAGGTAAACAAAACCCTCATGTATTCACCATCCCAAACGTTCTAAAATAACCCAGTTCGGACCTTGGCCGGAACCGACAGCTTGTCAAAAAACTGATTCTGCAAAAGCCTCTCAGAGGTTCCGCCGCGGCGGTGGGATAAAATTCAATTCGCTCTTTTCGCCCCGCAAAGCGCGCTAAATTTCCGGGCAGAACAAAGCGGACGCTAACCGGCCCGTGCCGCAGGTATCTGCCTGGACACGCTGAGAACGATGCCCATTTCTATCAGCTGAATCATCAAGGCAGTCCCTCCATAGCTGAAAAACGGCAGCGAAATTCCGGTTACGGGGAAAAAGTTCGTTACAACGCCGATGTTTAAAAACACCTGAACGGCCAGCAAAGTGGTAATGCCCACAATCAGCAAAGAGCCGAATCGGTCCCTGGCGTGCATGGCCAGCCAATAGCCCCGCAGCACCAAAAGCGCAAACAGGATCAGAACGATGCAGGCGCCGATATAGCCCAATTCTTCGCAGACGATGGCAAAAATAAAATCGTTGTGTTCTTCGGGAAGATAGAGAAATTTTTGCCGGCTTTTCCCCAGGCCAAGGCCCAAAAGCCCGCCGGATCCAATGGCGTAAAGCGATTGGATCGCCTGAAATCCTTTCCCCAGAGGGTCAGACCAAGGGTCTCTCCAAAGCTGAATCCGGGAAGCCATATATTGGGTGTTGGTGACCACAAACAAAAGTCCGGCTCCAATGACGGCCCCACCGCCAACGATCCAGTAAAGCCGCATCCCGCCCGCAAACAAAAGGGAAGCGCCCACCGCCAAAATTAAAATTGCTCCAGACATGTGCGGCTCCAAAATCAAAAGGCCGGTAACAGCAAAAAGAACCAGCACAAATGGAATCAGACCCCGGACCGTTGCAATTTTATCTTTTGCCTTTGATATTTTCGCAGAAAAATATAAAATAATCCCCAGTTTGGCAAGCTCCGAAGGCTGAAATTGTGTAAATCCAAAATCCAGCCACCGGGTGGCGCTGTTTCTGGTCACCCCTACGCCGGGAATCAAAACCAAAAGAAGCAGAAAAACAGCCGCTCCCAGCACAACCACCGACAGGCCCCGGAACGTCTGATAATCAACTTTGGAAATGGCAAACATCGCGGCAACGCCACCGGCTGCAAAAATCGCCTGCTTGACAAAATAGGCGGTAGCGTTCCCTCCCGTCTCATAATAAGACGATGCGGAGCTGGCGGAAAGCAGCATAATCAATCCGAATCCCAAAAGCAGCATCGTCAGCATCAGAAAAGGCAAATCCATCGGGCCTCGTGCAAGCTGCTCCAGGTCGGAGCGCCTCAGCCGCTTTTTTTCTCTTACCATTGATTCGCCTCCCAAGTTTTTGCCAAACGCACACATTTCCTTCATTTTTCTTATCCTGATTAAAAAGCCTGAATCCCGGCCGCCAGCGCCGGTACCTCATCAGGCAAATGGGGCAAAGCGGTCCATCACACCGTAAAACGCCGCAAGGCAAAACAGCAGCGTAATACCAGAAAACACAAAAAATAATTTCTCTTCCTTCCATCCCCCCATCTCCAAATGGTGGTGCAGCGGGGCCATGCGGAAAATCCGCCTGCCATGGGTCGCCTTAAAATAAACAATCTGAATAATGTCGGAAAGGGTTTCCGCCAAGTAAATGATCCCTACCAAAATCAAAATCAAGGGCATATCCATGGAAAAAGCCAGCCCGCAGACCGCCGCCCCCAGAAAAAGGGAGCCGGTGTCCCCCATGAAGACTTTTGCCGGATGAAAATTATACAGCAAAAACGCGCAAAGCCCACCCGCCAGTGCAGCCGCAAAAACGCCAAATACGGTATAGCCCCACAAAACTGCGGCGGCCACATAGAACAGGGACACCGGCAATGTTACCCCTGCAGCAAGGCCGTCCACCCCGTCGGTTATATTGACGGCGTTTACCGTCCCCACAATGACAAAAGCGGCAAAAACCATATACAACGTCCAGTTCATGGAAACCTGCACATTGAAAAACGGAATATATAAATTTGGCGTCAAATACCCGAACTTACGGAGCAAAACCACAAAGGTAATGGCCGCAGCCAGCTGCAGCAAAAACTTTTGCGATGCGGTAAGGCCGGTATTCCGAGCCTTGTGCACCTTCACAAAATCGTCCACGAAGCCGATGGCTCCATAAATCAGCGCAAACAGGAAGATAAACAGGTGCCCATATTCCCCCGCCAACATCTCTTTCCATCCAGCCAAAAGGACCGCAATGAATATTCCGATAATAAACATAATCCCGCCCATGGTGGGCGTTCCCTGTTTTGCCATATGCCAGGTAGGGCCGTCTTCTTTAATGCTTTGCCCCGCCTTTAACCGGCGCAGCCACGGTACCAAAGCTTTTCCAACCAGTGCGGTGGCTAAAAAAGCAATCCCAAAAGCCAGCGCAATTCTCATTGTGTAATACCTTCCTCCCCTTTTCCGCGGGTACGTGCCGAACGGGCCAAGCCGCTGCCGGCGGACTTCCCGCATCCTCCGTCATTCTCTCGGTATGCAGTCAGCCGGATTTCTTTTTATATTTTTTGGAAACCCAATCGGCCACTTCTTCTCTCTCATCCAGATGAAGGGATTCGTGCCCGACAATCTGGTAGGTTTCATGGCCTTTTCCCGCCAGCACCACCACATCCGAAGGACGTGCAAGATCCAAAATCCGCCGAATGGCCATCCGCCGGTCCGGTTCCACTTCATAGGATGCGCGGCCTTTTCCCATCCCGGCGAGAATATCCTGGATGATGGCTTCCGGATCTTCGGTTCTGGGATTATCCGAAGTGACAACCGCATAATCGGCCATATCCACTGCGATTTCTCCCATCAGGGGACGCTTGCTCTTATCCCGGTCCCCGCCACATCCAAACAAAAGCAGCACCCTGCCCTTTGTAAACCCCCGCACCGTCATGAGAATATTCTCCAGTGCGTCCGGCGTATGGGCATAGTCAATTAAAACGGTAAATTCCTCTCCGGCGGGCACCACTTCAATACGGCCCTTTACTCCGCCCGCTTTCTTTAGGGCTTCGGAAATATCGGAAAGGTCCAGCCCCAAAGACAGGCCGCAGGAAATGACACCCAGCGCGTTGTAAATGGTAAACCCGCCGGGAATGGGCAGTTCAATGCGCCCGATGGTTCCGATGGCCACCGCTTCAAATTCCACCCGGCTGGAAAACAAGCGAATATTTTTCGCTACCAAATCCGCCCGGTCCTTGTTTTCGGAATAGGTGATCACGGGACAGTCCACTGTTTCCGCATAATACTGGCCCGCTTTATCATCCAGATTTAAAACCGCCATGCCGCACTGCTGAAAAATGCGCCCCTTCGCGGCCCGGTAGTCCTCCATGGTCTTATGAAAATCCAAATGATCTCGAGTCAGATTGGTAAAAATCGCCCGTTCAAAATATACGCCGTCCACGCGGTTTAAAGACAGCGCATGAGAAGAAACCTCCATCACCACATGAGAGCAGCCTTCCTGAAGCATCTGAGCAAACAAGCACTGTAAATCCAGGGACTCCGGCGTGGTACGCTCCGTATGCAGAACCCGGTCCCCGATCATATTCTGATTGGTGCCGATGAGTCCTACTTTGGCCTTTGCCGCATTTTCCAGCATGGCTTTAAGCAAATATGTGGTGGTCGTCTTTCCATTGGTGCCGGTTACGCCTATAATGGTCATCTTTTTGGATGGGTGCCCATAAAAATTGGCGGAAAGGACCGCCAGCGCAGCCCGGACATTCTCTACCAGAATATATGGAGTCCCATCCGCGGGCACCGTTTCGCAGAGAACCGCAGCAGCGCCCCGGGCCGCCGCTTCCCCAATAAACCGGTGGCCGTCCGCCAGATATCCCGAGATGGCGGCAAACAGTGCTCCGGGCGCCACTTCGCTGGAAGAATAAGAGATACTGGTGATTTCAAGGTCATTGCCGGCGGTCTGCTCCAGCGGCGCCAGCCCTGCCAGCAGCGCGGAAAGCTTCATTTTCGCACCCCCTTGGCGTTTCATTTTCAAGCCATATTTATCAGTCGCTTATGGTGGTATCCGTAAATTGAACTTCTACCACCGTTCCCCGTTCCACTTTCGATCCGGATGCAACCGACTGTTTGGTGGCCACGGTGGCGCTGGAATAGTACCCGCTGGCGCCCATAGCCTTCATGTAAAGGCCGGCATTGGTCAGGGTTTTGTTCGCCTTTTCCGCCGTCATCCCCGTTACGGAAGGAACGGTAACGGATTCGCTGGGTTTCTTTCCGCCCATGTACAAAACCACATCCACACCGCTTGGTATGGAAGAACCATATGCGGGGATCTGATCGGTTACCGTCAGCCCTTCTCCCACCGTCCGGCAGCCAAATCCCTTTTTCTGCACGACCTTCTTTGCCTCGTCCAGCGACAGC
>JAQVYO010000125.1 GCA_028708585.1 Oscillospiraceae bacterium | reverse complement strand
CAGCGTCAAAAAACTGCAAATACGAGGCCCCAAAAAACGCTTTTATGTCTTCCGCCAAAAGATCCGACGTCAGCGGACCGGTGGCCACCACTACCTGGCCGGAGGGGGGGATCACAGCGGCTTCCTGTTCCACCATGTGAATCTGAGGATGGCTTTTGACCCGCTGGGTAATCGCCTGGGAAAACCCAAGCCTGTCCACCGCCAAAGCGCCCCCCGCTTCCACACGGGTCAAATCGGCACATGCCAAAATCAGCGAATCCATGCGCCTTAACTCTTCTTTTAAAAGACCCGCCGCGTTTTCTATCCGGTCACTGCGCAGGGAATTGGAACAAACCAACTCTCCCAGCAGGGGGCTGTGGTGAGCCGGGGTCATTTTGCCGGGCTTCATCTCCCAGAGTTCCACCTGGATTCCGTGGTTTGCAATCTGCCATGCGGCTTCACACCCCGCAAGGCCCGCGCCGATAATTGTCACTCGTTCCATTGTTGCACCCATCGGCAGACCGCACGCATCAGAACGCGCCGTCCGCGCCTATACTTCTTTTTCTTTCGACGGCTTGGAAACCGCGGCTTCCGGCGTTTTCTTCGCTCCCGCCCGCTTCTTGGCGCTGGACGTCGTGCTTCCAGCCTTTTTGGTTCCAATTTTTTTAGCAGTTTCCTTTTTGGCGGAGGACTTCCTCGCGGCGGGTTTTGCCGCCTTTCCTTTTGCCGCCGTCTTTTTCCCTTTCTTTGCGGCCGGTGCCGCTTCCTTCTCTCCTTTGAAAGCCTCCGCCCCGGCTTCTTCTTCCTTTTGCTCTTTGTTTTCCGCCGGCTTCTTCTTCTGATAGCCCCGTTTATCTTCCGGCAGGAAATTGGGGCAGTTTTCATTGATGCAAAACGGCTTCTTCGCGCCCCGTCCGGATTTCTTAAATAAGGTATGCCCGCATTCCGGGCAGGTCTCTTTTACAGGAACGTCCCATGTCATAAACGGGCAGGTAGGGTTTTTCTCACAGCCGTAATACGCAAAGCCCCGTTTGGAGGTTTTTTTCAAAATCCGGCTGCCGCACAGGGGACATTTTCCCGGCATTTCCACAACCAGCGGCTTGGTAAAGGTGCATTCCGGATATCCGGGACAAGCCAGAAAACGACCGAACCGGCCGGATTTAATGACCATTTGCCGGCCGCATACATCGCAGATTTCATTGCTTGGCTCGTCCGGCACTTTAATGCGTTCCCCATCCAGATCGGCCTCCGCTTTTTTCAGCGACGCATCAAAATCCCGATAAAACGCATCCAAAACGTCCTTCCATTCCTGGCGGCCGGCTTCGACGCTGTCCAGGCTCTCTTCCATATTGGCGGTAAATTTAACGTCCACAATTTTGGGGAACCGTTCCTTCATCAGGCCGGTTACGACTTCTCCCAAAGGCGTGGGGCGCACATATTTTCCCTCTTTTACCACATACTCCCGGTCCAGTATCGTGGAAATGGTCGGCGCATAGGTGGAAGGGCGGCCAATTCCGCGCTCTTCCATGGCGCGGATCAGCGTCGCCTCCGTATATCTGGCGGGAGGCTGGGTAAATTGCTGTTCTCTTTTCAGATCGGAAAGGGCAAGCGCTTCCCCTTCCGCAAGGTCCAGCATCAGCGATTGCTTTTCTTCCTGTTCCTCGTCCCGGCTTTCTTCATATACTGCGGTATGGCCGGCAAATTTCACGGTAAGACCGCTGGCCCGAAAAATATAGCCGGAGGAAACCGCCTCAACCTGCACGCTGTCATACAGTGCGTTTGCCATCTGCGAAGCAAGAAAACGGCTCCAGATCAGTTTATATAATCTAAACTGATCGGCGGTCAAATCTTTTTTAAGATCTTCAGGGGTTAAACTCACATCGCTGGGACGGATGGCTTCATGGGCGTCCTGAGCGCCGGCTTTGGTTTTATATTTCCGGGGAACCGGCGGATAATATTTCTCTCCGTAACGGCTTAAAATCAGGTTTTTTGCCGCCGCGGCCGCTTCCTCCGAAATCCGCAGGGAATCCGTTCGCATGTAGGTAATGAGGCCAACGGCGCCTTCTCCAGCAATATCAATGCCTTCATACAGCTGCTGCGCAACCGACATGGTGCGCCGGGGCGTCATCCCCAGCCTGCGGGAGGACTCCTGCTGCAGCGTGGATGTGATAAAAGGCGGCGCGGGAGAACGGTATTTTTCGCTCCGTTTCACCGACTGAACGGCAAAAGGAGAGGTTTTCACAGCGGAGGCCACCGTCTCCACCGCTTCCCCATTGGGAAGCTCCATCTTTTTTTTGCCGATTCCGTAAAAACGTGCCGTAAACGTGCCGGAATGAGGCGCCGTTCGGGCAAGCACCGCCTCCAAAGACCAGTATTCCTGCGGCTCAAAAGCGCGGATTTCCTCTTCCCGTTCCGTTACCAGGCGCGTCGCCACCGACTGCACGCGTCCGGCAGACAGCCCCCTCCGGATCTTTCGCCATAAAAGCGGGGACAGCTGATAACCTACAATGCGGTCCAAAATACGCCTGGCCTGCTGGGCGTTCACCAAATTTTGATCAATTGCCCGGGGAGACGCGATGCTTTCGCTGACCACGCGCTTTGTAATTTCATTAAAGGTAACCCGAAGCGCTTTTTCTTCCGGCAGCTGCAGCAATTCTTTCAGATGCCAGGAAATGGCTTCTCCTTCCCGGTCCGGGTCGGTAGCCAGATATACTTTATTGCTGTTGCCCGCCGCTTTGCGCAGCTCTTCAATCAGCTCTTCTTTTCCGGCAATGGGCTGATAGTCCGGAATAAAGCCGTTTTCAATATCCACGCCCAATTTGCTTTTCGGCAAATCCCGCACATGCCCCATGGAAGCTTTGACTTTGTAACCGTTTCCCAAATACTTTCCAATGGTCTTGGCTTTTGCAGGAGACTCTACAATCACCAGATCTGTTTTTGCCATGGAACCCTCCAAATTATTAACAGTTGTCTTTAAGACTGATTCCATCATAAATATATAATAGACGAAGGCTTTGTCGAAAAAGGTCTTGCTCCGCCAAAGAAAGCCAAAGAGCCTGCCGCTTGCGGCGGCAGGCGGCGATTTTCAGCGTCAAACACGGAGCGCATGGAAAGAAAAACTTTTTCGCCGCCTGCTCTATGTTTTGATTAAAACACAGGATTCAAAAATTTTCCCGGGATGCTGCTTAATAAGACCTTTGATTTCCAAAACCGTAAGAGCGGATAAAATTCTTCCCACAGGGAGCCCGGCCGCCTCCATAAGCTCATCCACATGAACCGCTTGCGCTTGATCGGAAAGCGCCCGCAAAACGTCCTGCTGTTCCTTGGTCAATTCTTCAGAATGCTCTTGTAGGTCAATATATGCTTTCGCCGAAGACTTGTCAACCTCTTTTTTCTTCATCCGAGGCTCCGGCCCGGCCGCTTCCCGCGCGGATTTTTCCTCTTTTCCGCCGCTTTGCGCTGCGGGCGGTCTTATTCTATGCGAATACAAATTGATGTATTCCTGCGCTACATTCTCCCAGGAAACCAACGGAATTGCGCCTTCCCGCAGCAGACGGTTGGGGGCGGCGCTCAAAGGAGAATCGATATTGCCCGGAACAGCAAAGACATCCCGCCCTTGCTCCAATGCATGGCGGGCGGTAATCAGCGCGCCGCTTCTTTCCCTGCCTTCCACAACCACAACACCCAGCGAAAGGCCGCTGATGATGCGGTTGCGCAGCGGGAAATGGCGGGACAGCGGCCGGGTCCCGGGAGGATATTCGCTGAGCAGAAGCCCGTTTTCCGCGACCATTTCATAAACCGCTTTATTTTCCTTGGGATATACCACGTCCAGCCCGCAGCCTAAAACGCCGACGACTGGAGCGTTTGCTTTCAGGGCGCCCAAAACGGCGGCGGTATCGATGCCGCGGGCCAACCCGGAAATCACAAGCATTCCGTTTTGTGCCAGCCTATAGGAAATGGATCCCGCCACCTTCCTTCCATAGGGGCTGCATTCCCTGGCCCCCACAATGCCAACCGCCGCTTCCTCATCAATCAAAATCCGTTTGCCCCGCCCGTAGAGCACAAACGGCGAATTGTAAATGTTCAGAAGGCGCATGGGATACCATGCATCCTGACAAGTGGCAATAAAGATCCCCAGCCGCTCGCATTCTTTGATAATCTGCTCCGGTCCGCGCATCGATTTGTTCTTCAGCGCAGCGATTTCTGCAAGATGGAGGCCCAGCGCCGAATATTCATTTGCGCCGGCGGCATAAATTTCTTCCGGCGCGCCGAACCGCTCCAGCAAGCGCCGGATCGCACTGACGCTTAAACCCGGCCGCGTGGTCAGCCAAAGCCAATATTTCAGCGCTGCCATATGCCGCCGCCTCCCTTTCTCCTCGTTTTATTTTCCGCCTTCCCCGCCCTTGTAACGCTCCCAGAACAGAACCGCCGCCGCGGAGGCGGCATTGAGTGACTCGCACCCCGGCTCCATGGGAATCCGCACCGTCTGGTCGCAAAGAGAAAGAAGCGCTGGAGACAGCCCCTTTCCTTCACTGCCAATGGCCACGGCGGCGGGGAATCCTCCACTCAGAGTCTGGGGGCTTTTTGCGCCGGTTTGCAGGGCGGCGCCATATAAAGGTAATCCTGCCCGGGTCAAGAGCCTCCGAAGGGCTTCGTAATCCGTCTCCCAGACCGGCATCCGGAACACCGCGCCCATAGTCGCCCGGATAGTCTTCGGGTGAAAGGGATCGGCGCAGTTTCCAGTGAGAAACACGCCGCTTATGGCAAAGGCCGATGCAGTGCGCAAAA
>JAQVYO010000124.1 GCA_028708585.1 Oscillospiraceae bacterium | reverse complement strand
ATACCACGCGATTCCCCCCACGTTCTGGGTGATGGACATACCGTTGTCATTTAAAATAACCAAAAGGGGTTCCTCGCTCTGCCCGGCATTGCTCAGCCCTTCATAAGCAAGCCCCCCTGTCAGCGCGCCATCTCCCAGCAGGGCGACGACGTTGTATTTTCCCCCTTCAAGTGTCCGTGCCCGGGCCATTCCAAGCGCCACGGAAACCGCCGTAGATGCATGTCCGGAAAGGAAAGCGTCATGCACACTTTCCTCTGGCTTTGGAAACCCCGATAAACCGCCCAATTTGCGCAGTGTATGCATCAATCCGGCCCTTCCAGTCAGTATTTTGTGGGAATAACATTGATGGCCCACATCAAATACCAATCTGTCCCGCTGCGTATCGAATACCCGATGAAGCGCAACGGTAAGTTCCACAACGCCCAAATTTGAAGCCAGATGACCGCCGGTTTGGGCAACTGTTCGAATTAGCAGAGACCTTAAGTCTTCACAGAGTAAAACTGCTTCCCGGTCATTTAGGGAGGAGACCGGCCTATCATCGATGATTTCTTCCAACATGGAAAAACTCCTTCATCTTTTATCCCAATTGATGCGGAACGCTCCCGACATTCCACGTTTTCATTCGATCTTCTTATTTTCCATAAAAATCGAGAACAAAAGCCCCGTTTTTACCATTTTCGATCGGCCAGGACGCCTGCCAGCCAGCTGAGATACCCCACATCCCCAAGGTCCGCAAGCGCCTTTACGGCAAGAGCGGTTTCTTCCGCAACAACCCGTTTGCATTCCTCCAGACCCCAGAGGGCGGCAAAGGTAATTTTTCCGTCTGCGGCGTCGGCGCCCACCTTCTTGCCCAATTCGGTCTCCGTTCCTTCCACATCCAGCATATCGTCCCTCACCTGGAAGGCAAGACCCAAATGAGACGCATAGGACGAAGCCGCAAGCCGCCCCGCCTCGCCGGCTCCGGCAAACACACAGCCAAGCTCTGAAGCGGCGCAAAGAAGCGCGCCGGTTTTCATCTGATGCATTTCGGTTACTGCGGAAAGCGAACGGTAAACGCCCGCCATATCAAGCGTCTGACCGCCTACCATACCGGCGGCTCCCGCCGCCCGGGATAGAACGCGGACTGCTTGAACTGTCCGCTCAGGGGGGATGTCACAGCAGGACGCCGGGCTGGTCAGCGTCTCAAACGCTGCGGTTAAAAGCCCGTCTCCCGCCAAAAGCGCCATCGCGTCTCCATAAACCTTGTGGCAGGTTGGGCGGCCGCGGCGCAAATCATCATTGTCCATGCAGGGCAAATCATCGTGAATCAAGGAATAGGTATGAATCATTTCCAACGCGCAGGCAAATGGCAACGCCTTTTCTGCCTCCCCTCCAAACAGGCGGCAGAATGCAAGCGTCAGCACCGGACGCACCCTTTTTCCTCCGGCCAGCAGGCTGTACCGCATGGCATCATATAAAATCGCCCAGTTGGGCTTGCTGGTAAAATAGCCGGACAGCGCATTTTCAATTTGACGGCAATCCGCCTGATATTGTTTCCTATATGCATCTTGCACGGTGATGATTTCCCTTCCTTGTTCTTGAATGAGGGTCACTTATTGCGCGGTGTCTTCGTTTTTCCCCGGCTGGCTCACCGCGATGAACGGCCGTTCCGCTGGCGCGCCGTCCGCCCCCTTGGAAAGGAGCAGAACCTTCTGCTCTGCCTGATCCAGAAGCTCCCCGCATCTAGCCAAAAGCCCGGCGCCTTCCTCAAAAAGGGAGAGCGCATTGTCCAAAGGAGCGTCCCCCTGTTCCAGAAGCTTGATGATTTCTTCCAGCCTTTCTATTGACTTTTCAAAGCCCAGCTTTTGTTTCGCCATGGTTTTGCTCCTCCTTTTGCATCGCCCCCGGTGTAACCGGCTGCTCTGGTTTCCACTGCCTTTCAACCGTACAAAAAAGGCCGCCTTTTTGAAGCCTCAGCGTAATGGTCTCCCCCGGTAAAACGTCAAGGCCGTTCTTTATAATTTCACCTGTTGTTTTCGCGGCAATGGAATAGCCGCGCCCCAGAACCTTTAACGGGCTTAGCGCATCCAATGAAGCAGCCAGGGCCGAGAAGCGCTCCCGCTCCTTGGAGAGGTAAACTCGGGACGCCCGGTCAAGGCGCTGCTGAACGAAGTCCAAAAGCAAGCGCTTTCCCTCCATATATCGCATCGGATACTGCAAAACGCCCACATTTTGTTTCTCCAGGCGAGCACGAGCCATGGATAACCGAAGATGCATCGCCTGCCCCAGCCGCCTCTGAAAGGCGGCAAGGCGGCTGCCTAGCTCTCTGATATCGGGAACAGCCAGTTCCGCCGCGTTGGACGGCGTCGCCGCCCGCACATCGGCCACAAAATCGGCAATAGTTACGTCTGGCTCATGGCCCACTGCGGAAACCACGGGAATTTTGGATTCATAAATAGCTCTTGCCAGCTTTTCATCGTTAAACGCCCACAAATCCTCCATAGATCCGCCGCCCCTGCCAATGAGAATCAAATCGGCAATGTTCCAGCGATTGGCAAAACGCAGCGCACCGCATAGCTCAGCGGGCGCTTCCGCACCCTGCACACGAACCGGCAGAAGCACGACTTTTGCCAGGGGCCAGCGAGCCCCTAAAATACGGATCATATCCCGTACCGCCGCGCCTGCGGGAGAAGTAATCAACGCAACCGTCTTCGGGTAAGGAGGCAGCGGCTTCTTTTGGGCCGGATCAAAAAGGCCCTCCCGGAACAGCTTTTCTTTTAATTGTTCAAATGCAAGATGCAGCGCCCCAACGCCGTCGGGAGACAGTTCGCCACAATAAAGCTGATATTGTCCATCCCTTGGAAAAACGGAAACATGCCCAAAGGCAATCACTTTCATCCCGTTTTCCGGGCGAAACCGCAGTCTGGAAGCCTCCCGGCGAAACAGAACACAGCGGATGGCGCCCACTTCATCCTTAAGCGCAAAATAGTGGTGGCCGGAAGGATAAAGTTTATAATTGGAAATCTCTCCCCGCACAAAAATCGCTGAAAGAAACCGGTCCTTGTCCATCAGGGTTTTCAGATATGTATTGACCTGTGAAACACTGTAAACCAAATCTTCCATAGCCTTCCTCTTATCATCCTTTTCTATCCGCCTGATTAAGATACATGATGCTCTGTATTCCATCGGCGGCAGGTCAGCACAGCAACGCCCATAGCGTTGTCCCGGGCATAGTCCGGCGCGGCAAAAATCGCGCCGTAAGGCAAAAGCACACGCCGAATAAAGCTGTTGGCGGACACACCTCCGGAACAGAGGAGCGGAAGTCCGGGATAAGCAATCATCGCCTGCTTCGTTGCGGTTTCCACCGCCCGGGCAATGGTATTTAGTACAAAATACGCAACGGTTTCCCCGGACCCTCCCGATTCTATAAGCGCGTTTATCTGATTCTCCACACCGGACAGCGAAAATGTCAAATTTCGTACCTTTACCGGGAAAGGGGCCTTCTTTTCCGCCTTTTGGGAAAGGACATCCAGTGTTTTCCCCGCCGGAAAGGAAAAGCCAAGGCGGACCCCGGCCCGGTCAATGAGCTGGCCCGCAGATAAATCGTCGCTTCCGCCGATCCGCATGGCGTTCACGCCGCCTTCGGGTACCGGTTCCACCAGCAGAAGCTCCGTTGTACCGCCAGAAAGATGCCAGGCTAAATGGAGCCTGTCCAAAAGATCCATGCGGCCGGCAGACCATGCGGCCGCGGCAATATGTCCTTCCTGATGAGAAAAAGAATAGAAAGGAACCTGTAGAACCCCCGCAAGCACCCGCCCCGCAGATGCCCCCGCTAAAAAGCAAGGCATATAGGACCCTTCCACCGACCGGGGACGAGTACTGGCTCCAACGGCAGATATGTCCAAATTGTCGTTTCCCATCAATTCATTCACCACAAAGGGCAGCTGTTTCACATGCTGAAACAGCGAATCGCTCTGCCGGAGTCCCAAGGCCCCCTCCTTTACTTCCAGTAACCGCCCTCGGGAGCCTCCCTGACTCCCGTCGAACCAAGCGGCGGACGTGGTGTAGTTGCTGGTGTCAAAACCAAGCCCGATCATTCCTGCCGCGGCTCTCCCGCCGCCCCGCCGCCATCAAGCTCCTGCTCCAGAGCATCTTCCTTTTCGGAAGCAAAAAGCGGAGATGCAGCGTCTATGTTTTCCACGGCCTCAAAAACGGTTTCTTCCGCCTGTCCCGTTCCAACTGCGTCCTTGCTTGCCGAGCAAACCGTTTTCTTTGCTCTGTCTGTTCCGGATGCTTCCGGCCGAAGAAAGCCGCATTCTTCCCTGACAAAAGAACCCAGAATGCCGTTGATAAACGCCGAGGTTTCCGGTTCTTCATATTTTTTGGAAAGCTCCACCGCTTCATTAATGGCGGTAGCGGCCGGAATTTCCGGCATGTAAAGCAGTTCGTACATGGCAACCCGCATAATAGCCGCCGCCACCCTGGAAATGCGGGCAAAACGCCGGCCCACGGCATATCGTTCAATGTAAGCATCCAGTTCCGCGCCATGATCCCACACGCCGGAAACCAGCGTTCTAATGTATTTCTGCTGTTTTAAACTGGGAAATTCACCGTACAGCGGCGCCTCTTCCGCAAGCCGTTCAAAGGCTTCTTTTGTCAGGCGAGTACCGAGAAGTTGTCCCGCATCTGTCTGATCAAATCCCAATTCAAACGAAAAATGGACGGCAAGTTCTCTTGCAGCCGTTCTGGTCATCTCAATCCTCCACCCGTGCGGGACGAGATCGGAAGAG
>JAQVYO010000123.1 GCA_028708585.1 Oscillospiraceae bacterium | reverse complement strand
AAAGCATAAAGTTCTTTTTTCCGGTGACAAGATCCCGCCAGACAGGCGACATATGGCGCAGATACTCCACTACCTCCGGAATGACTTTCCGCATATAGTCTACTTCTTCTTCCGTATTCTGCTCGGAAAGGGACAGCCGAAGGGATCCGTGCGCAATTTCATGGGGCCTTCCAATGGCCAGAAGGACGTGGCTGGGATCTAAGGAACCCGACGTACACGCGGATCCGGAGGAGGCGCTGATACCCTTCTGATCCAGCATCAGAAGCATCGACTCCCCTTCAATCCCCTCAAAGCAGAAATTTACGTTGCCGGGCAGCCGCTGCTTCCGGTCGCCGTTCAAAATGGAATGGGGGATCTTCGACAGCCCTTCGATCAGCTTATCCCGCAGGGCGGAAACCTTTGCGGCGTTCTCCTCCATGTGCCCGCACGCCTCTTCAAATGCCGCCGCCATGCCCATAATGGCCGGTACGTTTTCCGTCCCCGCCCGTTTTCCCCGTTCCTGCGCGCCGCCTTCGATCAGGCTGATCAGGGGGATGCCTTTTTTCGCATAAAGGGCGCCCACCCCCTTTGGCCCATGGAATTTATGGGCGGACAAAGAAAGCATATCGATGTTCTGCCGCCCAACGTCGATGAACAGATGCCCCGCGGCCTGCACCGCGTCGGTGTGAAACAGAACGCCCTTTTCCCGGCAGACCGCTCCGATTTCCGCAATGGGCTGGATGGTGCCGATTTCGTTGTTGGCATACATGATGGTCACAAGGCAGGTGTCCCGCCGGATGGCGGAGGAAACCTCTTCGGGGGTTACGATCCCATTTTCATGCACATCCAAGAGGGTAATTTCATAGCCCTCCCGTTCCAGCTTCTGGAGCGTATGCAAGACCGCGTGATGCTCAAAGGCCGTGGAAATAATGTGCTTTTTTCCCTTTCTCGCGCCCAAAGCCGCGGCGGAAAGGATCGCTTGATTGTCTGCCTCGCTGCCACCGGAGGTAAATGTGATCTCCTTGGACACGCAGCCCAAGCGTTTTGCTATGGTCTCCCTTGCCCGGTCTAGCGCTTCCGCCGCTTCCTGCCCCAGGTTATAAAGACTGGAGGGGTTCCCATAGGCGGTTTCCATATAGGGAAGCATTGCGTCAATGGCCGTGCGGCTCATCTTGGTGGTGGCCGCGTTATCTGCGTATACGTTCATATCATCAGTCTCCGTTGTTGTAAAATATCGTCTGACCGGCCTTTACCGAATGGGTGAGCCATACGTTGCCGCCGATCACACAGTGATCCCCAATGACGGTATCCCCGCCGAGAATGGTTGCGCCGGAATAGATGACCACATGGTTCCCAATGTCCGGATGACGTTTGATCCCTTTGGTGGGATTTCCGTTTTCATCCAGCGCGAAGCTCTTGGCTCCCAAGGTCACCCCTTGATAAATTTTGACATGCTCTCCGATAGTGCAGGTTTCCCCGATGACAACGCCGGTGCCGTGGTCGATAAAGAAATACCGCCCGATGTTTGCCCCGGGATGAATGTCAATTCCGGTGATGCGATGGGCATATTCGGTCATCATTCTGGGCAAAAGCGGAACAGACAACTTATGCAGGCAATGGGCCAGCCGGTAAATGCTGACCGCTTCAAACCCGGGATACGCCAAAATAATTTCCTTGGCGGAACGGGCGGCGGGATCTCCTTCGTACGCCGCCTGAATATCGGTTTCCAGGCATTTGGAGATTTCGCCCAGGCTCCCAAAGAACTGCTCTGCAATCGTTCTAATGCGGCCAGGCTCTTCCTCCGGCAGCACTTCCTCCAGAATCTTGTTCAGCTGACGCGCCGATAGCCGCAGATATTTGCAGATCTCCTCCCGGACATTCTTTGCGGAAAGCCGCTTTTCCCGGAAGACGCCGGGATACATGGCGCTTTGCAGCAGGCTTAGGAGTTTGACCACCCGCTTTTTCAGCCCCGGCAGCGCCAGCGACCAAGCATACTCCTCCTGGCTCGCCTCTGCAAATTGATCCGCGGCAGCCTGTATCCTTGCGTCCAGATCATTGAATCCGCTCATGCTTCCCCCCCTATACTCCTACCGACTTCATATGAATTGTATCACCTAACTCCTATTAAGTCAATAGGAGTTAGGGCTTCGGATTATTTTTTTAAGGGGTTTTATGAAATTTTTTGCTCCAGCAGATCCTTCAGGGTAACGCTTTCCAAATATGCGTCGATAAGCCCTTCCAGTTTCATCCACAGGGGCAAGGTCAGGCAATGGCAGGCCTGGGCGCAGTTCTCGCTTTCCAGACAGGAAACAGGGGCAATGGACCCTTCCGCCAGCTTGATGATGGAGCCGATCGTATAGTCTTCCGGCTTTTTTGTGAGCCGGTAGCCGCCCTCCTTGCCCCGGAGGCTCTCCACCATTCCGGATTTATTCAGCACAGAGACGATGGCTTCCAGGTACTTGATGGGAAGCTTTTGACGCTGGGAAATTTTCTTCAGAGAAATATAGCCCTCATCTGCGTGCTGGGAAAGATCCAATAAAATATTCAGCGCGTACCGCCCTTTTGTGGAAATCATCATACTCATTCCCCTCGATTCATTTCCTATTATATCACAAGGAATTTAAACTGCAAAGCGTGGGTTGCAGTTTTCTTGTTTTTGGGGGGAAAGTTCATTTGTATTGTACCCGAATCGATAAAAAACATGTTCAAAAGAAACGATCCCTCACGCTTCATTACATCAGCACATCAGCGAAGCGACCGGACTGCTTCCGCTTCTGCTTATCTGTAAAGCCCGCTTTCGGCGGTGCGATAGGGGAGCTGCCATCCTTGTGCGGCGCCTCCCGTGGAACGGGAACGCTGTGCCCTGTCAAAGGCCCTTTCCGGCATGGCAGACAGCAAAAGCCTGCATTTGGAACAAACTCTCCGATAAAAACCGCAAAAGCCTGCCCATTTTTAAAAGGGCAGGCTTGGCATGCCTCTCGGCAGCCAGACTAAAAAACCGATCTTTCCCGCGTGTATCCCTCAGAGCGGGTTCCCGCGTTTTGATATAGGCGATCCCCATCCGGGCGGCGTTCTCTCATCAGCGCGCCCTTTCCAACTGCGCACGCAGATGCGCCAGCGCCTCCGGAAACAGCGTTTTCGCGTTCTCCTTAGTCAGAAAAAAGCAGCGGGCCTTGGAGTGGCCGCGCACTGCCTCCAAAAACGGGATATCAATATCCCGCACAGAGGCCAGGATGGGGGTATCTCCGTCCAGCGCGTCCAGAACAGCGGCGCTGAACCGGGGTTCCTTGCTCTCCATTGGGCCGATCTCGTCCATCACCAGAAGACCTTCCGGCCGCGCGTCCTCAATCAAACAGGCGTTGCGCGCAAAGGCCGCCGGCTCCGATTTGGATTTTCTGTCCCTGCACCAGCCCAGAAGATTGTCTCGCGTCCTATATCGTGTGCCGGATGCGGGATAGATGTAGATAGGCGCGTTGCCGGTCTCGTCCGGAGTTTCTTTCACGCTGCGATAGCCATACAACCTGGGCGCCGGATCCAGCTCTCCCAGCAGGCGATCAATGAAAGCCCCGCGGTTTGTGTCATGCCTTCCAACAATCAGCGTATGCACCTGACTTTTCCTCCATTTCCGCTTGTCCCTCCGCAGGGAGGGCCTTACCGTTCCAGTGCAAAGGCCAGCCCCCGCCGTGTGCCAGAAGGACCGCCCGCATCGTTCGCCGAACCTTGCGTCATGTTCCCCATCACAGTACCGCTTTGATCATCACTTTGGGCCTAAGACAACCGGCCACGACCCGGCAGCCGGGCAAAGCCCGCCGCGCCAGCTCCGCCGTTTCCACGCCCAATGCCGTCAGGCGCGGGTCGTCGGCCTGATTCAGAAAAATCCGGAAACGGGCGGCGCCGCCCACACCCTTGAACTGTCCCCGCGGACTGGTGAGGAGCCGCGCCAGCAAGGCGGGCGTCAAAAGGGTTTCCGGAGAAACCCCCAGCAGTTCACAGAGCAGTTCAAGGCGAAATCCGATCTTCCCAATCGGCTGTCCGAGCGCGCTCAGGCCGGCGACGGCAACGACCGTATCGGCCTCCGGGGGGATGCAGGGTTCGTGGGCCGCCGGCGCTTTGATAGGCATCATTTTCGCCCCGTCGCTCTCCGTAAACACGCGCTCTGCCTCGCGCAGGCACCGTTCCCACAGCAGCGGGCCGGGGCAGTGGAGCTTGCCCGGCGCTCCGCGCCGCCCGATACAAACCACCTCGCCAAGACTAACAAGCGGCCCCCGGATCTCCGGGGCATCCGCCAAAATCAGACGGGCTTCCCCGTTTTTCGGATCCCCTATCCGAGTGGTGGTGGTCACAATGACCGGCTGCCCCCGGCGGGCGTATTCCTCCGCCATGCGGAGCATCAGCGAGGTCTTGCCGCCCCCGCCGACAATCGCGGTCACGCCCTTTTGATCCGGCAAACGCAGAGCTTTCGTTAAACGCATCTCTGTTCCTCAATTCTTCGCCTGCTGCCCACCCGCCCGGAGCGGCATGCAGATTGTCTTTCCGCCCTCGCCGGGCAGGCTGTAACGGCGCACGTCAATGCCGTAGATTGTTTTTAACGTCTCCTCCGTCAAGGCGCGTTCCGGCGGTCCATCGGTCAGGATGCGCCCGTCCCAGAGGGTCAGCGCCCGGCTGGCATAGAGTAGCGCCTGATTGGGGTCGTGTGTGGAAAACAGCACGATATACCCCTGTGCCGAAAGCTCCGACACACGCTCCATCACACGGTTCTGGTTGCCGAAGGCCAGATTGGCCGTCGGCTCGTCCATCACCAGCACCCC
>JAQVYO010000122.1 GCA_028708585.1 Oscillospiraceae bacterium | reverse complement strand
GGCCGCGTCCTGGCCCGGAGTATTAATGGCGAGAGTCATTGACCGCACGGGGAAAGGCATCCGCACCGCACCGCGCGACGCGCTCGTGGCGCAGTCGAGCGACGGCAAAAAGCTCGGCGGGTCGTTCGGGCTGCATAAAATGCTGGATATGGCCGGATCATCTCTCGGCGCTCTGCTTGCCTATATTTTTGTGGCGACCAATTTCGGCTTTCACAAGGCGTTTTTGTTTTCCATCATTCCGGCGATTATTGGAATTTCGATCATTTTTGCCGTCAGGGAAGATAAATGCAGTGTTACGACATGCGAAAAGCTTTCGCTGAGGGGGTTGAAGCTGGACGGAAAACTGAAAGCGTACCTCGCGGTCATATTTGTTTTCTGCCTTGGGAATTCATCGAATACATTTTTACTTCTGAAAGCACAGGAACGGGGCTTTTCCGCGTCGCAGGTCATTTTGCTGTATCTGATTTTCAATGTGGCCGCTTCAGCTCTTGCCATTCCATCCGGCAAGCTGTCCGACAGATTTGGGAGAAGCAAGATACTTGTGCCGGGCTACCTGATTTACGGCCTTGTCTATCTCGGATTTGCGCTTTTGTCCGCAAAGCCTGTCATCCTGCTTCTGTTTATCGCATACGGCTCGTACACCGCTCTGATCAGCGGCGCGGAACGTGCGTTTATTGTGGAAAACTCTCCGTCCGGTCTTAAAGGAACCATTCTTGGGCTCTACGGAATGCTTCAGGGCTTCGGGCTGCTCCTGTCCTCAATCATTGCCGGCCTGATGTGGGACAATATTAATTCAAACGCGCCGTTTTTATTTGGAGGCTTGATCGGCATACTATCAGCCATTATAATTCTGGTTATATTAGATAAGAATAATTTGAATAAGCTTTTCCACAGGGGGACGAGGAGTGTTACGGGTGAAGATTAAGAAAATTATAAGACTCATTATTTTTTTGCTATGTTTGTGTATTGTTACAGGCACTGGCATCTTCCTGTACAATGCTTATCACGGCTACAACATAAACAGCGGCTTTACTTCACTTCCTTTGAACTATAACCCTGACGATTCATCTTCCAGTTACAGTTGGAACGGGGCTGATATCACCGTATATGGCGGGTTCGTAAAAGGAATACAGAAGAGTAACAAAGGCGACAGCCTTGTCGTCCGGGCGCTGTCGCCGTTGCCTTCTATAGCAATTGAAAACTCAAACACATCCGTTCAGAGCATCACAATTGACATTGAGAACATTAATCCTGAGTTTTACGCTTCAAGCATAGACAAAAGCCTCGCCCCTTCAAGGATGGCGGTCAACACGCTGGAATTTACTTTAAGTGTTAATGTCGGAGAGACGAAACAGATCAATCCCTCACAGCCGAATGATACGGAAGACGATAATTATGTCATTCTTGGAGACAGCCGGGACGGTTATGAGACATTTGATAAAATCATCTCACAGGTAAATGCGCTGAACCCCGCTTTTGTGATCGATAACGGTGACCTCGTTTACAGCGGGAAGCCCAATCAATACCGCATATTTGATCAGATGGTATCCGGGATCTCAACAACCCTGTGTACGACATTGGGCAACCATGACATACGAGGGAACGGACGGGATACCTATATCAAGCTGTATGGGCCGGAATATTACTCGTTTGACTTCGGCGACAATCATTTTGTTTTCCTAGACAGCTCGCGCGGCTATGCAGAAAAACAGGCTATCCCGGATGAAGAGTATGCATGGCTGGAAACAGACCTGCAAAAAGCGCAGGGTAAGCGGATTTACGTGATATCCCACGTGCCTCCGACGGACCCGAGAAGCGGTATTAAGCCCAATGAAATAGAAGCTTACACCGACAAAGTCAAAAAGGAAGGCGGGTTTATCGAACAAAAGCTGGAAGCCTATCTGGAAGACGAGTCAATTGATCACGGCTTTCGGGACAAACAGGTGGCCCAAAAGTTTGAAAACCTTATGTCTCAATACAAGGTGACCACCGTTTATGTTTCGCATATTCACAGCTATTTTGATTACACCAAAGACGGTGTCCGCTATATCATCAGCGGAGGAGCCGGAGCGGAACTGCTGACTCAGAACAGCTATTACCATTACCTGATCGCAAAAGCCGGAATAACAAACACCTTAACAATGGTCCAGCTCCCGTCACCAGCCAATCTGATCCTGCAGCGATACGGGGCGACGGTTTCCCTTTTTGCACAGGCCATGTATAGGGAAAACCAGGCAGCAGTAGTATTATTTATCTTGGGACTTGTATTGCTCGCGCTTCTTTTGCTTGTGCTGCTGTTTTTGAGATTGAAGGATCGCCTTGCCCTTCTCTGGATATTGATAAAAGATACAGGCAGATATATCGCAAAAAGGCATAGAGAACTCTATAAAAGAAAGGACGTTCAATAGCGGAAGATTTTATGAAAGATAATGTAAATGAAAAAAAAGACATCGTCCATATCAGCTTTGAAATCGGACTGCTTCTCAAGGGCATACACGGCTTGACAGAAATCGTCGGCGGTGCGCTGATGTTTTTTCTTACTCCAAATCGAGTGAGTGCGCTGACGCGCTTTTTGACGAAGCATGAACTTTCGGAAGATCCGAGAGATCTGGTTGCCAATTTTCTTTTGAGTTTAAGCAGTAGCTTTTCGATCAGCACACAGCATTTTGCTGTATTTTACCTAATGTCGCACGGGATTATAAAATGCATCCTGATCCTTTTGCTGTGGCGCAGAAAACTGTGGGCATATCCGCTTGCCATCGTTTCCTTAATTTTATTTATTGCTTATCAGGTATACCGCTATACGTTTACTCAATCTGTATTTCTCATAATGCTTTCTATATTCGACGCCGTCATGATTGCTCTGACCTGGCTGGAATATAAGAACCTAAAGGCTTCAGTAAATTGAGGGTTTGCCGTTACGCTCCGTTTTCTGGCATTTTATTGTTTATTTGCAGTTTAACTTTACGCGAAAAATCCATGTTATGATACGAATGACGATAGTCTAAGGCGGTGAACCTGTGTGACAATAAAAAAAAGACTTGTAATCTCCAATATTTTGATGATTCTGGTGCCGGTAGTGATTACGGCGCTCATCGGGCTTGCCTGCGTAGGCATGGTCTGGTATACGGTCGCACACGGTACGGGTCTCGGCATCGAACATAACGATGACTTTTATCTGGCAAGTCAGGGTATATCAAAAATGGCGGAAAGCGCTCTGAGAGGGGCCACGCGGGCCGAGCAGATCGATGGGCTTACCGACCTGAGTCAGCTCCTTGATAAAAACGCCATGTCGCTGATTGTAGATGCAGACGGGGAAAATCTATACCGTTACGGAAACAGCGCAGATGCGGACTCTGCCCTGCGCAGCGCCATAAACGAACTAAATGGAGAGGGCTATGTTTCCAACGGAGAGCGAGAATTATATGCCCATCAGGTCAGTATAAACGGAACTATATACCGCATTTCAATTTTTGCGAGCCACGCGGAGTTGTCATACGGCACATTGAAAGTCGTCGTCGCACTGGCGGTGATTATTCTCCTGTTTGGCATTTTCATGTCGATCCTGCTGACGAACCGCTTTCTGACGAAATTCGTGTTTCAAAAAATCGAACGGCCTCTGGACATGTTGTCTGAAGGCGTGCGCCAGATCCGTGACGGCAATCTGGACCACCGCATCGTATATGAAACGGAGGATGAATTCGCTCCTATTTGTTCCGATTTCAACGAGATGGCCGTCCGTCTTAAAGAGTCTGTTGATTTGACACAGCAGCATGAGCAAAGCCGCAAAGAACTGCTGGCAGGGATTTCACACGATCTGCGTTCTCCGCTGACCTCAATCAGGGCGTATGTGGAAGGGTTGCTGGACGGGGTACCGAAGACGCCGGAAGCGCAGAGAAGCTATCTGGAAACGATTAAAAACAAAGCGGAAGATATCGATCGCTTGGTGGAAGAACTATTTATGTTCTCAAAAATGGAGTTGGGCGAATACCCCGACCATCCGAAACTATTGCGATTGGATGACGAGATCCGGCAGTTCGTTTCTTCAGTCGGACCGGAGTATTCGGGAAAAGGGTTGCAGATTTTCACGGGGACGCTTTCCCCGGCAACCGTATCTGCAGACCCTGAGCAGCTTCGCCGTGTGCTCGTTAATATTCTGGAAAACAGTTTAACGTATAAAGACAAAGAAACGGGGCACCTTGAGATTTCTTTGCAGGAGGAAAAGGGCGGCTTCCGACTTTCCCTTTGCGACGACGGTCCCGGCGTCCCGGCAGAATCGCTCCCACGCCTGTTCGATGCGTTTTACCGGGGCGATCCGGCGCGGCAGAATCCGAATCGCGGCAGCGGTTTGGGCCTTTCTATTGTCGCCGGCGCGATCCGGCGTATGAACGGCAAAATACACGCGGAGCCTGGAAAAGATGGCGGTTTGGCCATTGTGATCTGGCTGCCGAAAACGGAGGGATAGTGTGAAAAAAATACTGATTATAGAAGACGACTCCGCTATCGCGGCCATTGAACGGGATTACCTTGAGATCGAACATTTTCAGGTAGAAATCGCAGCAGACGGAACAAAGGGGTTGGAAAAAGCCAAAAACGGCGGCTTTGATCTGATCCTTCTTGATCTGATGCTGCCCGGCATCGACGGTTTTACCATCTGTAGGAGGCTCAGGGAAGAACTGGATATCCCCATTCTGATGATCACGGCGAGGCGGGAGGATATTGATAAGATTCGCGGGTTCGGTCTCGGAGCGGACGACTATATCGAAAAGCCGTTTTCCCCCAGCGTACTG
>JAQVYO010000008.1 GCA_028708585.1 Oscillospiraceae bacterium | reverse complement strand
AAAAACCCGAAAAACCGCAAAGCGTTGCGAACACTAGAAAAGTTGCTCAAAAATCACCATCGGGGTGTGGCGAAGCTTGGTATCGCGCTTGGTTCGGGACCAAGAGGCCCCGGGTTCGAATCCCGGCACTCCGACCATCAAAAAACGGAATAAAATATACCATTTTCATTGAAAAACCGCCTAGAATCTTATTTTTTAAGTATTATTTGGCGGTTTTTTAATGTTTATTGATTCGCAAATATGTACAGCAAAAAGCATGTTTTGACATATAAAAGCACATACGAAATATCACACAACAAAAAATCTGCCCTCCAGAAGGAGAGCGGGTTTTTTATATATTAGCATTTTCATTTTTTATTGTACTGCTTCCTTGATTGCGATACAATTCCACGTGTTGGAAGTACAGACCAAAAATAAGATTTTAGGAGGTTTAAAATTCAAAAGACGTTAGTGTTAATAAAGTATTTGCCATTCGTGCCTGCAAGAGCAACGAGGCGAAAAGCACCCCATTTTCAAAATCAAAGAGCGAACAGACCACAACGCTTAGCAGCGGTAATAAAAATCTTGTTGAATCCATCAAAGCGCTTATGAAAAGCTCCTGCAATCAAAAGCTGCGTTATAAGGTCACAGGATATTTTGACGCAGAAAGCAGAACGCTATTTTTCGATATGGATGAAGCCGCTGAAGATGAGTTCCGTGCGCCCAAGGCGGAATAAGTCGTAAAATGAGATCAGCTATGTCAATTGATTATACTTGGCATGGCTGATCTTTTTTTGTCCGCATAAAGCTGTTCAAACAGGTTTTCCCTCAATTCGTATGTGGACGCTCCAAATGGCAACTTCTTTTGATTCGTTTATTGCTGTACCATGCAGTCAACGATTGACTGACTGCTACGCTTTTCTCGTTTCCATGGGAATGTCCACCTCGGGAATATCCTTTCGATCCGTCACCCCGAACACACCAATACAGTAGCTACAATATAACCAGATCCTTGGAGCAAGTTGGAAAGATGATAATATAATAAAGCAGGATAAAGCAGGCCGCAAACGCGGATAGTTTGCTATGCAAAAGAAAGGATAAATTATGCCCAATATCACTTTTGACAACAAAGGAAACGGTAATTTTAAACAAAAGCGGAAAGCAAATACCAATGCGCTCCTGCGGTCCGGCCAATTGGTTCGTATAAGATACATACCACTGTTCATGACGGCGATGAGCATACCGCCGCAAACGACTGATTACCGCATGCAAGTGCTGTAAACACACCATGCTCACTAGATGTTGACGGTAAGCAAAGTCTCATTCATAAAATAAAAGGAAGCGATCCCATCGCGCCAGCCTGTACACTGCCCAAAGGCATGGTCCCACACCATGTCCATTTGCCAATCGCCATGCTTGCATAAAGAGTTTTCAACCAGGCAGACTAAGAAAAAACGTGAAAGGAGCATCAGATATGAAAAATAATCATCCTCCTCGTAAATCGCCTAACGTTTCTCCCCCAGAGGATATATCGGCCGTATCCAGCACGGAATGCACAGGCCTTATGCCGACCCCTGCAGCCGATGAATCAGAATGGGACTCCTACCGGGATCTTTATCAAATGGAGACCATCAAAGAAGACGAAAAAAAGTAATTTTTTTAAAAATAAAATTTGGGGGACATCTTTTTTAAATCTTCTAAACATGCTCTTAAGCATGTGACAGGTGAAAAGCTTTTCTCATAGAGCTGGCGCCGGGGATAGCTTCAAAGGTGAAATATAAAACCGTCTTAGCTGCTATTACAACAGTTAAGACGGTTTTCCCAGGCGGCTTTTCGTCCAAATACTTGCTCACTGGGATCGAAAATGCTTACGCAGGGGACGAAGCAGTTCCCATGCGGCAAATCCGCACAATAATCCCAATCCTGCCCCAGCAAGCACGTCAGATGGATAATGCACACCCAAATAAACTCTGGAAAACCCCATCAAGGCTGCAAGAGCAAAAAAGAGCACCTTAACCCACTTTAAAGGGATACCCCGGCTGAAAGCACCGGCTGCCGCAAAAGAAGAAGCGGCATGTCCGGACGGAAAAGAAAATCCGCTTGGAAGGGGCAAAAGCACAGATAATTCATCTAACTGCAGGGGTGGCCGAGGCCTGCATATTAGTTCCTTCATCAGCAGTTCACCCAAAACAAAACATAGCAGCATTGCGGTAAAAGCCGAAATTCCAGTCCACCGCCAACGCTTTAGAAACAGCATGACAAAGGAACAAACGATCCATAGGAATCCAGCGTTTCCTAATGTGGTAAAAAAGATGAAAAAACAACTCATTGGCCCATTCCGCAAATGGCCGGCGATCCACAACACCGCCGTCTTATCCATGCTGTCGACTAACTCCAGCAATTCCACATCCCCCCATTTACAAAACCGGCAGGTGCGTACACTTCCTTTCCTGCCGGTTTGTTTTTGTTATATTTTGCATCCCGCGCCTAAAATTACTTTTCGTACGCGGCGGAAAGAACGGTTCCTGAAAACTCAAGATACCTTGTCTTTATTACATGTGTTTTCCCAATGCGCACTTCCTGGGTGCCAACCTTATTTAGGTTTAAATCACTGGTACTGACAAAAGCTTCGATGGTAAAAACAAGATCGACTTGATCTTTGTTTTTCACAGGGCCTAAATAGATTTCGTTGGAACCTTCTCCAACGGGGACATAGTAATCAGATGGTGTCTGCTTCACCGACAGCACCTGGCCGTTTACATCTGCTCCCGAAGCAATCAGTTTTCCAGGAATATATTTCTGGATGGATGCATAAACAGACGGATCTTGTCCGGTCACTTCCACCGTATAAACAAGCTTCTCGCTTGGCTCTTCGCTTACCTTTTCCCACATGAACAGCTTATAAGCCCCAAGTACCAGCAATGCCGCTACAACGACGATGATGACCACGTCCACCGCATTGAGCTTTTTCTTGTGTTTTCCTTGTTCCATATCTTGTCCTCCTAGCGCCTTGCCCATTAATTTGATTTATTGTATAATAATTTCATGCGTTTCACAAGCCTTATTTTCACATTGCGTTGGAGGAGAGTCCCAAATGAAGATCATTCATCTAATCAGCGGAGGAGACGGAGGGGGAGCAAAGACCCACGTTTTTTCTTTGCTAAAAAGCTTAAATAAAACGGAAAGCGCCATTTTGGTCTGTTTTAGGGCGGGGCCTTTTTCAGACGAAGCTATCGCTCTCGGCATTCCAACTGTTATCTTTTCTCATAAAAATATCTTTAAAACATTCCGCGAACTAAAAAAAATGGTGGTGCGGGAAGGGATTCAGATTATCCACTGCCATGGATCCCGCGGCAATATGATGGGCGCTCTTTTGAAGCATTCCCTAAAGCTTCCCGTTATCACAACCGTACACAGCGACTATCAGCTGGATTATATGGGCCGTCCACTCCATCGCATAACATATGGCGTTATTAATTCCATCGCCTTGCGCCGTCTGGACTATCGCATCGGGGTCTCGGATGCCATGGTAGACCTTTTGCTCTCCAGAGGGTTTCGGCCTGACCGCCTGTTTTCCATCTACAACGGAATTGACTTTACTCCCGTCCAGCCAAAAACAACACCGGAGGAATACTGGAAAAAGGCGGGATTACAGACGGAGGAAGGCTGCGTGGTCGTGGGCATTGCCGCCCGATTGTCCCCGGTAAAGGATATTGCCACTTTAATTCGCGCCTTTGCTATGGCGGCCAAAAAAGCCCCAAAGCTACGCCTTCTTATTGCCGGAGACGGCGAGCTTTCCACGCAATTAAAAACACTGGCGGAAGAACTTCAAATTTCGGGCAAGATTTGTTTTATGGGCTGGATTTCAGATATACGTTCTTTTTATCAGTCCATTCACATTAATACCCTCACATCCCTGTCAGAAACATTCCCATATGCTCTAACGGAAGGCGCGCGGGAGCATCTTCCAACCGTTGCATCTCGAGTAGGCGGCGTTCCTTACCTCATTGACCATGGGATCAATGGTTTTTTGTTTCCCGCAGGCAATGCCGAAGCTCTGGCAAAACATTTGGTAACACTGGCGGAAAACCCCGGCCTGCGCCGCAGATTCGGAGAGGCACTGTATCAAAAAGCGTCCACCAAATTTTCGCTGGAGGCCACAAGGCTGCGGCAGATATCCATATACGAGACTGTCTTGCGCAGGCAGGATCGTGCAAAAAAGAAGCGGGACGGCGTTCTGATCTGCGGGGCATATGGCCGAGGGAACGCCGGAGACGACGCCATTTTAGAAGCCATTTTAATTGAATTAAGGCAGATCAATCCGGATTTGCCCTTATGGGTACTGTCACGGCATCCAAGATCCACCCAGCTTTCTTATCGGGTCAATTCCATTTACACATTTTCTTTTTTGCATTTTTTATACCGGATGAAAAAAAGCGTCCTTTATATCAACGGCGGAGGAAGTCTGATGCAGGATATTACCAGCCGCCGTTCCCTTTGGTTTTATCTTTATACCATCTGGACAGCGAAACGGCAGGGATGCAAAGTACTGATGTATGGCTGTGGCATTGGGCCAATCAACCATAAAAACCATCGATATCTTCTTGCCAAATGTTTAAACCAAAGCGTGGACATTATTACCCTGCGGGATCCCCATTCTCTGAAAGAGTTGGCCGACCTGGAGGTAAACCGTCCGGAAATTAAACTCAGTGCAGACCCAACGGTCGTACTTCCTCCCGCGCCAGCACCAATCATTGACGACTGCCTAAGCCAAGCGGGACTAAAGCCGGACGGAAAATTCATCTGCTTTACCCTGCGCCGCTGGCCGGGATTTACCGAAAAAGTCTCCGCCTTCGCCGACGCCGCCGACTACGCTTACGAGACATATGGGCTTATACCCGTTTTTCTTCCCATTGAAAGCCGTATGGATCTTCCGGCCTCCCGGCAGGTGGCCGCCGAAATGAAATCTCCGCATGTATTTTTGGAGGAAGCCACTGACTCCGGCCGGGTAATCGGACTGCTTTCGAGGATGCAGATTGTGGTATCCATGCGGCTCCATGCTTTGGTTTTTGCCGCCAGCCAAGGCGTCCCTTTGGTGGGCGTTGTTTACGATCAGAAGGTCAGCTCATTTCTTTCTTCCATTGGGCAGGATTTGTACCAGGATTTGGACAAAATCACCGCTCCGATGCTCCGTGAATATATTGATCGAGCCATAGGACGAAGCAAAGACACTTCTTTCCTGCAAGGAGCGGTGGCCCGTCTGGTTGAATTGGAAAAAGAAAACAGCAGTGCGGCAAAACGGCTCTTGGCAGGAAAAGAGTAAAAAAGCGTTACAGAAAACTTCCGGCTCTTTGTACTGCCCCAGAGATAACAGACAGAGGATAAAAAAGCCCTATCGCAGAATATTGTTGTCAACAGCCACAAATTATCGATCGATACAGGACATCTTGGTTTGTGGGTATATATGAAATGTCTGTTGCCCAATTCATCTGCAATCTCACGTTGTGTTTTCCGCCGCCTTCATTTTCAAGATTTTCGTCTCAAATACTTTTGTTCAACTTCTTTTTATAAAAATGGCCTCCTATCGTAGTTTTATGATCCTACGATAGGAGGCTTTTTGCAATATTCATTTTTTTTACTGGTTCAGTTCACATTTGTCCAGAGACTTTTCTGTTTTGATATCCAAAAGAAGGAATATATGCAACAATATCGTAATTTTCAAGTGTTGTGGTCAATGATCCGCATTGTTTTTAGATTTCCGATTTTCGCGCTGCGTTTGTCCAACTCGGAACGTACGTCCTCCAGCAAAATTCCCTGTTCCGCCATCATAACCATCAAATGGTACACGAGATCGGAGATCTCCAAAACTGTTTCTTCATTTTTTTGATTTTTTGCGGCAATTATGGTTTCCGCACATTCTTCTCCAACTTTTTTAAGAATCTTATCCAATCCTTTGGAAAAAAGATAACAGGTATAAGACCCCTCCTGCGGATGGGCTTTTCGGTCTAAAACAACGTCATATAATTTTTTCAATACGGAGTCCATTGATATTCCCTTTCTCATTCCATAATTGTGTTAAAAAAGCAGGAACGACGCCCGGTATGGCAGGTTGGCCCATCTGGGCTGCACAGGTAAAGCAGCGTATCGGCGTCGCAGTCAGCCACCATTTTTTTTATATGAAGGTAATTTCCAGACGTTTCTCCTTTGTTCCAGAGACAGCTGCGGCTGCGGCTCCAAAACCAGGCCGTATGCGTCTCCATCGTAAGGTCTACCGCCTCCCTGTTGGTAAAACCAAGCATCAGCACCTCCATGTTTTTTTCATCTTGAACAATAACTGGGATCAGCTCCGATTTTTGAAATAAAGAATCCAGATTGAATTTCTTAAGTTCCATCCTTCCTCAACCTTTCTTTGGCGGCAGACGTACCGGAATGCCTTTTTCCCGCAAATAATCTTTGACCTCGGGAACCGTCAGTTCTCCAAAATGAAACAGGGAAGCGGCCAGCGCGGCATCCGCTTCCGCTTGATCAAACACCTCCGCAAAATGTGCAAGACTTCCGCAACCGCCGGATGCAATCACCGGAATACCAACGGCCTTGGTTACCGCTCTGGTCATTTCAATATCAAATCCGGCTTTTGTTCCGTCTGCATCCATGGAAGTCAGCAAGATTTCCCCTGCGCCCCGGCGCTGCCCTTCCTTGGCCCATTCCACCGCATCCCTCCCGGTGGGTGTGCGCCCTCCCCTCACCACAACCTCAAAGCCGCAGCCCGGCCTACGTCGGGCATCAATCGCCAGCACAACACATTGGCTTCCAAACCGTTCCGCAGCCCGGGAAAGGAGCGTAGGGTCCGCAACCGCAGCGGAGTTGACAGAAATTTTATCTGCACCCGCCCGCAAAAGATGCTGAAAATTATCCAAAGACCGGATGCCCCCGCCAACCGTTAGCGGAACAAATACCTGCTTTGCCGTTCGTTCCACCACATCGGCAACCGTGCGCCGGTCTTCATATGTGGCGGTGATATCCAGAAAGACAATTTCATCCGCTCCGGTATCACTGTAATGCCGGGCAAGTTCCACAGGGTCCCCTGCATCTCTTAGATCAATAAAATTAATTCCTTTAACTACACGTCCGTTCTTCACATCCAAACAAGGAACAATCCGTTTTGCATGCATTTTGATTCTCCCTTTTCTATTTTCCGCAGCCGTGAAGCCGCCCATTGATACGCAGGCTGGGACCCGCGTGGACGGGCACGGCACAATCCATGGATTGCTCTCTTCTCAAGTCCCCATTACGGCCGGCAAATCCGGGCAGCAGCTTCCAGGTCCAGCGTACCGGTATAATATGCTTTTCCCACAATGGCGCCAGCCATGTTCATATCCCGCAGCCGGTTCACATCTTCCAGTGTGGTGATCCCCCCGCTGGCCACAATCTGGCAGGAAACCTTATGCTGCAGCTTGGCCAGCCGCTCAAAGGAAGGGCCGCTTTGCATTCCATCTGTGTCGATATCTGTAAAAACAATTACCTTTACACCTATTTGTTCCATCTGGCTGGCAAAATCCAAATAAAAAATCCCCGCATTTTCCAGCCATCCCCCAGTGCGAACCAAACCGTCCTTTGCATCTATTCCAATGGCAACGCGACCGCCATACCGCTCCACCGCCGCTTTGACAAAGTGAGGATGAGACACTGCTGCCGAACCAATCACCATGCGCCAGACACCCAAAGCATCCGCCGCTTCCAAATCTTCCATAGAACGCATTCCACCACCTAATTCCACCGGAAGACCTGAAGCCTTGATGACGCGTTTCACCAGAGCTTCATTTTTCCGTTTTCCGTCTTTGGCGCCGTCTAAATCCACCATGTGAATGGCCTGTGCACCTGCCTGTGCAAACGTTTTCGCCACCGCCACAGGGTCATCCGCCACTTGATGTGTGGTAGAAAAGGAACCTTGATAAAGTCGAACGCATCTTCCGTCCTTCAAATCAATAGCCGGCAGTAAAATCATCCCATCATTCCCCCGAAATTTTTTAAAATTTGCAGGCCGATCTCCCCGCTTTTTTCCGGGTGGAACTGGCAGCCATACACATTTCCTCTTGCTACCGCAGCCATAACAGAAGTTCCATATTCCGTTACGGCAATGACATCTTCCGGATTTTTTGCCTTTCCGGCATAAGTATGGACAAAATAGACATAACTGTTCTCCGTAAGACCGCGAAACAAAGGGGAAGCATTGGGAAATTTCAGATCATTCCATCCAATATGCGGCAACTTCAAAGGGGTTTCCATTCGTCTTACCCATCCGGGAATAAACCCAAGACCCGGGCAATCCCGCACTTCGCTACTGCCGTCAAACAGCAGCTGCATCCCAAGGCAAATGCCAAGAATGGGCTTTTTCCGTGCCTGTTCCCGCAAAAGGGCGGGAAGGCCCCGATCCCGAAGCCGTTCAAATGCATCTGGAAACGCACCGACGCCGGGTAAAATAATGGCGTCCGCCGATTCAATCCGACTTTTTTCGGCGGTAATCTCCGTTTTCAACCCCACATAGTCCATCGCGTTGGTAACGCTCTTTAAATTTCCTACGCCATAATCGATTACAGCTGTAAAGCCATTTAACATTACAGTACTCCTTTTGTGGAAGGGACTCTTAGTCCTTCCTGTCGAATCGCGTCTTTCAGCGCAAGGCCAAAGGATTTGAACAACCCCTCTGTTATGTGGTGGGCGTTCTCCCCGTAAAAGGCTTTCTGATGCAGCGTCAAGCCTGCGTTCATGGAAACCGCCCGCATAAATTCAACCGTCAGACAAGAGTCGTAATCGCCGATTCTCTCTTGGTGCATGGGCGCATCGAAAACCAAAAATGGCCGGCCAGAGCAATCCAGCGCGGTAAAACAAAGCGCCTCATCCATGGGTACATACGCACTTCCAAAGCGGCGGATTCCCGCCCGGTCGTTCAGAGCCATTTTCAACGCCTGCCCCAAAACAATTCCTGTGTCTTCCACGGTATGGTGCCCGTCCACATACAAGTCCCCCTTTGCCGAAAGAGCAATGCCAAGATCCGCATAAAACGCAAACGCAGTCAGCATATGGTCGAAAAATCCAATTCCTGTTGCAATGTCCACCGGTCCGCCCTCTAAATTCAGCTTGAGAGACAAATTCGTTTCCTTGGTTGTTCTTTTGACTGTTGCCATGCGATTCATATACCCCACCTCTTTCTTCATTCATCGGCCCTTTCTATTCCGTCAAACCGAACACGAATGGAATTGGCGTGGGCCGAAAGTCCTTCTGCCGAAGCCATGGTCACAATTTCGTTTTTGACCGAAGCAAGCGCTTTCCGGTCGTATGCCAGCACGCTTGTCGTTTTGGTAAAGCTTTCTGCGGAAAGGGGAGAAAAAAAACGCGCCGTTCCTCCAGTGGGCAGTACATGGTCAGGACCCGCAATGTAATCTCCC
Organism: Oscillospiraceae bacterium; assembly: GCA_028708585.1. GTDB lineage: Bacteria > Bacillota > Clostridia > Oscillospirales > Oscillospiraceae > RGIG529. The sequence continues at coordinate 10,563 of JAQVYO010000008.1, read as the reverse complement.
AATGGCTCTGGGCTGTATTCCCCCAGAAAGATGGCGCCCGCGTTTTTGAATTTCGGAAGCAGCTGTTCCGGGTGCGCGGTGAGCACTTCCAAATGTTCCGGCGCAATTTCATTGGCCAAGTCCGCCGCCTGCTCTAAATTGCCGCATATAATGATTCCGCCAAAATATTCCAAAGACTGGGAGATGATCGCCGCCCGGTCTAAACCCGCTATTTGCCGTCTTACCTCTTGGCATACCGCCTTTGCCAGTGTCGCGCTGTTGGTCAAAAGTAGGGAACCAGCCATAACGTCATGCTCCGCCTGGCTGAGAAGGTCCGCCGCCGCGTATTTAGGGTTTGCACCTTCATCCGCCACAATCAAAACTTCGGACGGCCCCGCAACCATATCGATGTCGATGGTTCCATAGGCCAAACGCTTTGCGGCGGCAACATAGGCATTTCCCGGCCCCACCAGCTTATCGACTTGCGGAATAAAACCTGCGCCATAGGTCAGGGCGGCAACCGCCTGAACGCCTCCCACCGCAATAACCCGGTCAACCCCTGCAATTTTCGCGGCGGCCAGCACAGCAGAATTCAAATGCTTCGTAGGCGGAGTGGCCATTATAATTTCTTTCACGCCAGCCACCTTTGCCGGCACCGCATTCATTAAAACCGTAGAAGGATATGCCGCCGTCCCGCCTGGGACATAAATCCCTACTCGAGTCATCCCGCGCACCAAACGGCCGACCGTCCCTCCGTCGGGAGATGACCAAAGGCCGCCCGACGGCAAAAGACGGAGATTATACGTTCGGATATTGTCTGCCGCCCGCCGCAAAGACGAGATCAGTTCTGGCGCGCATGACCGGCAGGCTGCATCCAATTCCTCGCCGAAAATTTCCCGCGGATGGGCATGGTCGAATTGCAGTGAATAATCTTGAACTGCTGTAAAGCCATTTTCCTTTACGGACGTCATAATTTCTTCGGCAGCGGCGGAAATCCGCTCTCCTGTTTTTGCCTTTCGGCTCCGGATGGAAGCAAGAAGCGCCCGTTCCGACGCTCCATCGGCTTTTATGATTTTTAGCATAGCATTCCGCCCCTTCCTGTATCATTCTCGATTCCGGTCTTGAATCGCAGTTTCGCACCGCTCCACAAATCCCAAAATCTCGGGGCGGTATAGTTTCATTGCGGCAGTGTTGACAATGAGCCTTGCACTGATGGAGGCCACATCTTCAATGGGCGTTAGCCCGTTTGCTTTCAGAGTATCCCCGGTTTCTACCAGATCTACGATGGCGTCGGCTAATCCCAAAATGGGGGCCAGCTCGACGGAACCTTCAATACGGATTACTGAAACGTCGATTCCTTTTTTTTCAAAAAATTTTCGGGTAATATTGGGATATTTGGAGGCGATGCGCCTGCTTTTATACGTTCCATAAAAGTTTTCTCCCTGGCGCACAGCCAGAGCAAACCGGCATTTGCCCATATTCAAATCCAAAACCTCAAAAAAGGATCCTCCCAGCTCCATAATGCTGTCTTTGCCCACAATTCCCATATGGCAGGCGCCATGCTCCACATAGGTAATGACATCGGGCGCTTTCGCCAGCACAATATCCAGCGGATAATTTTCAAGGCTGTGTATCAGCCGCCTTCCGGGACTGCGCAGCGGAGTGCAGTCCAGTCCCATTTCTTCAAACAGTTCCGTTGTCTGCTCCAGCAGACGGCCCTTTGTAAGCGCAATCCGCAGCCTGTTCACAGTGTCATCACCCGCTCTTTCTCATCTTCTAAAATCAGCACCCGGCTCGCTCCTTTTTCGCGGGCAAGCCGCACGGTTTCCTCCAGCGTGCCGCAGGAGGACAGTTCACAAGTCCCGGGTTCCATCTTCTCCATCGTATCCCATGCTCTTCGGATCTGCCCCGCCTCATAATGGATCAGCGTCTTCCGCCGGGGAAGTTCCACCGGCGGAAGGGTTTCCACCACCGCATCCACATTGACGGCAAATCCGATGGCGGGAGCGCCACGGCCAAATGCGGACAGAAGCGAATCATACCGGCCGCCGGATAAAACCGCGCCTCCCGCTCCTTCTGTATACCCCCGGAATACTAAGCCGGTGTAATATTCAAGCTCATGGGCGAGACCCAAATCAAATCGCACCCGGTTCCCAAGCCCCGCCTGCTCCAGATGCCTGTAAACCGATTCCAGGTAACGAAGCGGAGCTGCGCCCACTTCTCCGGCCAGCGCCCTTGCTTCATCCAATACTTCAGTCCCGCCGAAAAGATATGCCAAGCGCCGCAAAGCGGCGCAGCCCGCCCGGTTTCCATATGGTTCCAAAAGGTCATCCAAAGCGGCAAAATTTTTTTCCTCCAAAAAAACGCGCATCCGCTCCACTGTTTCCTCACTGGCGCCCAGCGCACTGGTAAGAGCACGAAACAAGCCCACATGCCCCAGCTCAATATGGAAACCGGAAAGGCCACAGCTGGAAAGGCCATCCACCGCCAACGCCAGAACTTCTGCATCTGCCTTTTGCCCCGGCGCGCCGATTAGTTCTACGCCGCATTGGACAATTTCGCTGCTGGAGCCGGAATGCGCCTTCCCAGAGCGGAAAATGGTCTGATTATAATAAAACCGCTGCGGCAGCGGCTCGTTTTGCAGCGTGGTGGCCGCAACCCGGGCAATGGGTGCGGTGCAGTCCGGCCGCATCACAAGAATTTTTCCGTTACGGTCAATCATTTTTAAACAGCTCTCTTGAGGAAGCGGATTTCCAGAACGGATAAACAGCTCGTAGTATTCCACCTCCGGCGTGATAACCTCACTGTATCCCCGGCTCTGAAACAGGCGAGTCAGCGCCGACTGCACACGCCGCCGCTCCCGGCATTCCCCAAACAGCCTGTCCTTAGTCCCTTCCGGGGTATTGACGGTATACTGCAAGAAGTCGCCCCCTTCAATTTCTTTAATACATTAATACGGTAACATGGCACCAGATAAAAGTCAAGAATTATTGCATGCGGAACACGCCAAAGTTTTGCCGCGAAGGAGATAAAAAACCGGCAAAAAGACGGCGACCTCCCCAGAAAAAGGCGCCTATTTTCGCCTAGAATCACGCTTTGCTGTACAGGAAATCTGCCGCTTGAAAAAAAGCTCGCAAAACAGCAGCTTTTCCGGGAAAATCAAGAATGGGGACGCAAACCTTTTGGATTGAATCCCCATTCTTGATGGATTAAAAAAGCGTTATCTGACTGGTATCCGGCATACCGTCCAGCGCGCCCAGCGCCCGCAGCTGTTCGATATGTGTCTTGGATACTTTAGGGCATGCGGCGGAAAACTCCTCCACCGAGATAAATTTCCGGTCTCCCCTGCATTCCACAATGTTTCTGGCTGCCGTCTCCCCCAGGCCGCTGATAGCCACGAAGGGCGGAATCAGACTATTGCCGTCCATTAAAAATCGGACCGCGTCCGACCGGTAAAGGCTGACATCCTGAAAGGTAAACCCGCGCAGATAGAATTCATAGCAGACCTCCAAAGTTACCATCATCTCTTCTTCCACCGCGGTGAGGTCTTTCCGCCGTTCCAGTTCTTTCATTTTTGCTTTTACCGTTTCCATTCCACGGGTCATGAAAGCGGCGTCAAACGCTTTGGCCCGAATGGTAAAATAGGCGGCATAAAAGGCCAGCGGCCGATGCACCTTAAACCATGCAATGCGGAAGGCCATAACCACATAGGCCACCGCATGAGCTTTGGGAAACAGATACTGAATTTTGTTGCAGGAATCAATATACCACTGAGGCACCCCGCCGTTTTTCATAGCGTCAATCCACTCTGGCTGCAGCGGCTTGTTTTTTCGCACCGCCTCCATGATCTGAAAGGACAGACGTTCATCCAGTCCGCAGCGGATGAGATAAAGCATAATATCGTCCCGGCAGCCGATGACTTCGTTTACACCGGCGGTGCCGGACAAAATATATTCTCTTGCATTTCCAAGCCAGACGTCGGTGCCATGAGAGAAACCGGAAATACGCACCAGCGTGTCAAATTGGGTCGGCATGGTATCCAACAGCATTCCCCGGACAAACCGGGTGCCGAATTCCGGAATGGCGCAGGCGCCGGTAGGGCCTAAAATCGGATCATTTTCAAACCCGAGTACCTTAGAAGATGTAAAAATGCTTCTGGTTCCGGGGTCGTCCAGCGGAATTTTCCGGGGGTCCACGCCGGTCAAATCCTGCAGCATGCGGATCATCGTGGGATCATCATGGCCCAGAAGATCCAATTTTAATAGATTGGATTCCATAGAGTGATATTCAAAGTGAGTGGTGATGATATCCGTTCCGGTGTCGTCCGCCGGATGCTGAACCGGGCAGAAATCGTAAATTTCCTTATCCCTGGGGACCACTACCAAGCCCCCGGGGTGCTGGCCCGTTGTGCGTTTGACACCCACACATCCTTGGACCAGCCGGTTTTCCTCCGCGCTGGAAACGGTTTTTCCCCGTTCCTCCAGATATTTTTTCACGAAACCGAAGGCCGTCTTTTCCGCCACCGTTCCAATGGTTCCCGCGCGAAAAACATGATGTTCACCAAATAGGTCAAAGGTATGCCGGTGTGCCTTGGCTTGATATTCCCCGGAAAAATTCAGGTCAATATCAGGCAGCTTGTCCCCTCCAAATCCCAAAAAAGTTTCAAATGGAATTTGAAACCCATCTTTTTCATACTTTACACCGCAGACAGGACAATTTTTATCCGGCATGTCCGCGCCGCATCCATATGTACTCTCAAGTAAAAATTCAGAGTGCTTGCAATTGGGACAGCGGTAATGGGGAGACAGCGCATTCACTTCTGTAATTCCCGCCATAAACGCCACCAAAGAAGAACCGACCGATCCGCGGGAACCAACCAAATATCCATCCTCCAAAGATTTCGAAACCAGTTTTTGCGCCGTCATGTAAATCACTGCATATCCGGAACCGATGATGTCCTTCAGCTCCGTTTCCAGGCGTGTGGAAACCTCGGGCGGCGGTGGATCGCCATAAAGCTCTTTGGCTCTCCCCCAGACAATGGACCTCAATTCCTCCTCCGCCCCTTCCATTTTCGGAGCAAACAGGCCCTGGGGCAGCGGCTGCACCGAATCGCACAGATCGGCGATTCGGTTGGGGGCCGTAATCACCACTTCCCTGGCCACGTCCTCTCCCAAGTAAGAAAATTCCTCCAACATTTCATCTGTGGTTTTAAAATACAGCGGAAGGCTTCGGTCGGCGTCTTCAAATTTTTTGGAGGCAAGCAAAATCCTCCGGTGGATCTCATCCTCCGGGTCCAAAAAATGCACGTCTCCAGTGGCTGCCACCGGCTTTTTCAGTTCTTTTCCCAATTGGACTACCGTCTCATTGAATTCTTTTAGTTCTTCTTCGCTTTCCGCCATACCATTGTCCAGCATAAAATAATTATTACAAAGAGGCATAATTTCCAAAAAATCATAAAATGACGCAATCCTACGCAGTTGTGCCTGATTCTTCCGGCCAGTAATGGCACGAAACAGTTCCCCATTTTCACAGGCCGAGCCAAGCAAAAGCCCTTCCCGATGGACGGATAAAAGGCTCCTGGGAATCACCGGAACGCGGCGGAAATGCTTCAGATGGGCCATGGATACCAGCTGATACAGGTTCCGCAGCCCTGTTTGATTTTGGGCCAAAATTGTCAAATGCCTTGGGTGATTATCCGCTTTTCCTTTTAAGCCAGCCAGAACACCATTGATTTCCTCTAAGCGCGCGGCCCCCTGTTTCCGCAGTAGGGGGAACAAGGCCATCAGCATATAGGCGACCGTGGCCGCATCATCCGTGGCCCGGTGATGTGTGAAAGACGGCAGTTTCAAATGTTCCGCCACCACGTTTAATTTATATTTGGATAAATGGGGCAGTAAAATCCGAGAAAGAATCAGCGTATCCAAATAGGTTACCGCAAAAGGCATGCTTAGTTTCAGACACCCCTCTTCCAAAAAGGAAATATCGAAATCAGCGTTATGGGCCGCCAAAACCCGTCCGCCCACAAAGTCAAAAAACTGAGGAAGCGCCTCTTCCAGCGTTGGAGCATCTTTTAGCATATCGTCCGTAATGCCGGTAAGTCTTGAAATTTCCCGGGGCAATGGGCGCTTTGGATTCACATAGGTGTGATACCGCTCCTCCACCTGTCCGTTTCGGAGAACCACTGCGCCGATTTCCGTAATTTCATCTTTGCTCGGCAGCAACCCGGTGGTTTCGAGGTCAAAGCAAACATATTCTCCTTCAAATGATTCTTTTGCGTTTCCGTGTACTGCCTGATGGCTTGCCACATCATCTATGTAATAGGCTTCCATGCCATAAAGTATCTTAATATCCTTTCCCTTGGCTGCCTGAGCGGCGTCCGGGAACGCCTGCACCACTCCGTGGTCCGTAATGGCAATGGCTTTATGTCCCCATCTTACGGCGCGTTCCACCGCCTTCTTCACATCGGTCAGACCGTCCATCGCGGAATAGCGGGTATGAAGGTGCAGCTCCACGCGCCTTTCCGTTCCCATATCCTCCCTATGGGGGCCTTCGCTTTCAAAAATGTTCATGGGCTCCAGCACCATATCATTGTCAAAACGATTGAGGTTGAGCCTGCCCTGCACGGTCAAATATTGGCCCCGCTTTACACCTTGAACAATCGGCCGTGCTTCCTCATCCAGCATAAATTTTGTTACGCGGACCGATCCCGTATCGTCTGTCATATCAAACGAAATGATAGACGCCCCCCGTTTTTTGAGTTCTTTGTGATGCACGGCAAACACACGGCCCTGAACCGTCACAGTACCCAGATCCAGGTGCAGGCTCTCCATGGAAACAGGCTCCTTTTGAACCACCCTGCCATAAATGGCTTTCTTGCCGTTTTTCTTCCCTGCTGGTTTCTTGACAGCAGCCGCGCTTTTTAAAATGGCCTTCCGGCGCAATTCCTCGCTCTTTTGGAAAACTGTTTGTTTGTTTTCCGGGTTTATCGCTTCCAAAATCAGCGGCGATTCTCTGCCGATTCGGCTCCAAAGTTCTTTTTCCACGCTAGGGAGGCAAGTGGACAGCAGCTCACGCCCCGGGTCAGGAAGACGGAGGACAAAGCGGCCGTCCCGCTCCTCCAACCGGGCCTTGCACAGCAAAGCGGACGCCGGGGGGAATACCTGAACAAAACGTTCTTTCAGCCATTCAAAAAGCGCGCCGTCCGTTTCCGCCGCCGCGCCCTGTATGGTTACCTCTCGCAGATCATATGCCTCAGTCAAAAATGCCTCCGCTTGTTCCCGGATGGGCGAAGAAAGCGGATGCTCCAGAATCACATTCATACGCCGCTGTTCCCTTGTGATTCTTATGGATAAAACAGAAACCGCTTTCAGCGCCTTCCGAAGTTCTCCCTGGGGGATTTGGTCGGAAAAGACATCTAAAAAAGCGTATCTTTTTGGTTCGTTCATTCTACTCTCCTACAGCGATTCAATCAGTTCCATCAGCTGGTCTACCAGCTGGTCTTGAGGTACCGTTTTCAATTTTTTGCCCTTCCGGAACAAAATTCCGGTTCCAACGCCCCCCGCGATACCCACGTCGGCGGCGGCGGCTTCACCCGGCCCGTTTACCACACATCCCATCACGGCAACGGTAATATTTTTGCCGCATCCCTCCAGACGGCGCTCCACTTCGTTTGCAAGTCTGATGAGATCAATCCTGGTTCTCCCGCAGGTAGGGCAGGATATCAGCTCAGGCCCCGTTTTCCGCAGGCCTGCCGCCTGCAAAATCTGTTTTGCCGCTCGCACCTCCGCCACCGGAGAAGCGGTTAAAGAAACCCGAATGGTATCCCCAATCCCCATGCATAACAAGCCGCCAATACCCATGGCGGATTTCAACAGCCCCATTTTCGGCGTGCCGCTTTCCGTGACGCCTAAATGCAGCGGGTAATCTGTTTTCCGGGATAACATGCTGTAAGCTTCTATTGTCATCGGAACGCTGGAAGTTTTAACGGACACACAGATATTTTTAAAGTCAAACTGCTCTAAGAGTGCAATCTCCTTCAGCGCGCTCTCCACCAGCGCGTCCGCCGTCACACCGCCGTATTTGCGCAAAATCGAGTCCTCCAGCGAACCCCCGTTGACGCCAATCCGGATGGGAACTCCTTTGGAGTCACAAGCTTCCGCCACCGCCTGAACCTTGTCCGGCCCCCCGATATTGCCCGGATTAATGCGAATTTTATCTGCTCCGGCTGCTACCGCCTCCAAAGCCAGACGCCAATCAAAATGAATGTCGGCCACCAGCGGAATTTGAATGCGTTCTTTTATTCTTGCAATTGCCTGGGCGGAGCTGAAATCCGGCACTGCCAGGCGGACAATCTCACATCCCTCCGCCTCAAGGTCATGGATTTGAGCAACCGTAGCGGCTACGTCATCCGTCTTTGTATTGCACATAGACTGAATGGTAACGGGGGCGCCCCCGCCTATGAGGACGCCTCCCACCATAATCTTCCTTGTCATATGCTTCTCCTTCCTCCGCTTCCATCACCTTTTCCCATGCTGAAAACGGGAAGAGCAGGCTGGGATCTTTCGTTGCATATGCGGTCTCAGCAGCCCTTCAATGGATCTATCGTCACGCAGATCCAAATATCCTTATGATGTCATTGAACGCAACCACCACCATAAGGCCAATCATGCAAATAAACCCTGCAAAATGGATATACCCTTCATATTTGGGATCAATCGTCCTTCGGGTAACCAATGTAATGAGACTGGAAACCAGCAGAAAGAAAATCCGCCCGCCGTCCAGCGCAGGAATGGGCAGCAGGTTCATCACCGCCAGGTTGACGGCAATCAGCGCCGCAAAGTAAAAAATGTTGCGCGCCGCATCCCCCGCGGAATCGGATTGCTCTCCTACCTGGCTGATAGCGCCTACAATCCCGATGGGGCCGGAAAGATCTTTGAATCCCGCCGTTCCGGAAATCAAATCGGTAAGGCCCATTCTCACCAGCCGGACAAAGTCTACCGCATTGAACCAGGCTTCGTGCAGCCAGCCTCCCAACGTCGGCTCTGCTTGGGTAAAATTAATGCCATATCGCATCTGGGTTTTGCCGTCCACCGTGTATTCCCGCTGCCTCAGGGGAAAGTTGTTCAGGGTCATCTTTTTTCCATCCCTCAAAACAACCAAATCCATGTCTTTTTCGCTGCCGCTCCTGCTGAAAAGAAGCGCAACGTCACTGTAAATATAAACCGGCTCCCCGTTGATTTTCAGAATTTCATCGCCCACCATAAGCCCCTGCTGCGACTGTAAGGGAAAGCCATCCGCAAAACCGGAAATAATCGGGAGCCTGTAAACTTCTGCCTGGCTAAATAAAACCAGAAGAATCAGAAATCCAGCTAAAAAATTCATGCCAGATCCTGCAAATAAGATCATAACCCGCTTCCAGATAGGCTGGCTGGTAAAGGAATGCGGGTCGTTGGACAATTCGTCCTCCCCTTCCATGGCACAAAAACCGCCGACGGGAAACGCTCGCAAGGAATATTGCGTTTCTTTTTTCTGTTTCTTCCAGAGAACAGGCCCCATGCCAATGGAAAACTCATTGACACGAACGCCAAGGGATTTTGCCGTTAAAAAATGCCCCAACTCATGGATAGCGATTAAAATGCCAAACATCAAAACGGCAGCAATGATATAAACCATAGGTCACCTCACAGAATGGAAATTTACTTTTTTATGGAAATTTTCTTTTTTATTGATATGGTCTTTTACCTGATCCTATACATGGAAACCAGGTGCCAAGCCTTAATTTTCCCTTTTTAGGCAGGATACGGCCGCCTCCCGGGCCGCTCGGTCCGCCTCCAAGACGGAGGAAAGGCCGGATATCTCCGATGGGGCAATCAAAGAAACCGTTTCCCCAACAATGCGCTCAATGTCTAAAAAGCGGCACTTCCCTTCGAGGAACGAAGAAACGGCCACTTCATTGGCTGCATTTAAGACGGTACACGCCGTCCCGCCCGTTTCTGCTGCCTGCAGTGCAAGCTTCAAGCACCTGAACGTTTCCAAATCGGGCTTTGCAAATGTCAAAGGTTTTAACGAAAAAAAGTCAGGGCCTTTCGTCAAAGAAGGCAGCCGTCTCGGATAGGTCAAAGCATATTGGATGGGGAGCCGCATATCCGGCTCTGCCATCTGGGCAATCACGGAACCGTCTTGGTATTCTATCATAGAATGAATGACGCTTTCCCGGTGAATTAAAATTGTAATTTCTCCGGGAGTTACCCCGAACAAATGCATCGCCTCAATGAACTCCAGTCCTTTATTCATTAAAGTCGCGGAATCGATGGTAATCTTCGGCCCCATACTCCAATTTGGGTGACGAAGCGCCTGCTGTTTTGTTACCGTCTCCAATTGAGCCCGAGTCATACCAAAAAAGGGGCCGCCGGAAGCAGTGAGCAGCATCCGTTTAACTGCCCCCTTGTCCCGATTGCCCTCCAAACACTGAAAAAAGGCGGAATGTTCCGAATCCACTGGCAGGATCTGCGCGCCGGACGCGCTGGCCCGTTTCATTACCAGCTCCCCCGCGCAAACCAGGGTTTCCTTTTTTGCAAGGGCAAT
>JAQVYO010000121.1 GCA_028708585.1 Oscillospiraceae bacterium | reverse complement strand
ACTGCTGCCCGGAGATGATCCAGATGATGAAACGGTACCAAGTGAAAAAATGTTTTTACGGACATCTGCATGGAAAAAGCCACAGGCTGGCAGTGGAAGGAGAAATCGACGGGATTGAATACGCTTTGGCAGCAGCCGATTACCTGCGTTTTTCACCGATAAAAATAATCCCGTAAAAATCAAAAAAAGTGTGGAAATTTCCTTTGTTTTCTGGTAAGATAGCACAGATAGGGTGAACACAGGAGGAATCAATATACATGAACGTAAAGGATATTGAGAAAAAAGAAAAGAGCCTGGTAGACTTCGTTGTCGAGCTTGGTTCGGAAGAATTTGACAAAGCAGTTGACGAAGCCTATCGAAAGGCAAAACACAGCATCAGCATTCCGGGCTTCCGAAAAGGAAAAGTGCCCCGGAAAGTCGTAGAAGCACGCTATGGCGCCGCTGTATTTTATGAAGATGCCATAAATGATGTTTGCCCCGGCGCAATTGAACAGGCGGTGCAGCAGGAAAAGCTCCAGGTTGTGGGCCAGCCCCAAATGGAGATTTTGAATGTTGGAAAAGAAGGTTTTTCTTTTAAGGTCAGCGTTCCCGTTTACCCGCAGGTGCATTTGAGGCACTATAAGGGCGTTGCGGCTGTTCGGCCGCAGGTAACGATCCAGCCGGAAGACGTGGAAAAAGAATTAGAGCCGCTACAGCAACGTGCCGGCTGGTTGGAGCCGGTGGAACGTCCTCTGCAAGAGGGCGATACCGCTGTGATTGACTATGAAGGATTTGACCAAGGAGTCCCCTTTGAGGGAGGCAAAGAATCCCTTTGCGATCTGGTGATTGGTTCCCATACCTTTGTCCCCGGTTTTGAGGAACAGCTGGTTGGTATGAAAATCGATGAAGAAAAAGAAATTGAAGTTACATTTCCGGAAAAATATCATGCTAACCTGGCCGGAAAGACCGTAACTTTTCAGGTGAAGCTTCGCGATGTGAAAGTCAAAAAGCTTCCCCAGCTGGATGACGAATTTGCAAAAGATGTTTCCGAGTTCAACACGCTGGAAGAGCTGAAAAAGGATCTTGCGGAAAAGCTCCTTGAAAAGCGGAAAAAAATTGCGGAACAAACCTTTGAAAATCAAGTTGTCCGTCATGTTGTGGACTATATGGATGCGGATATCCCGGAAGCGATGGTGGAATCCCGTCTCAACCATATGGTAGAAGAGTTTAGTATGAGTATTGCTTCTCAAGGGATGAGCCTTGAAAATTATTTGGATATGACCGGCAAAACCTTGGCCGACCTGCGCAATGATACCAGAGGCGGCGCACTGTATCAGGTGCAGGTGGATTTGGCGCTTTCCGAAGTGGCGCGTCTTGAAGGAATCGATTCGACGCCCGAAGAAGTGGATGCCGAATATGAAAGGCTGGCCGAGGAATTTTCCTATCCGCTGGAAAAATTAAAGGAAACCATTCAGCCGGAAAACGTCAAGCAGGATCTGAAACTTCGTCAGGCCACCAAATTCCTGATTGACAACGCTGTGGAGCAAGGAGAGGAACCAAAGCCGGAGGCTCCAGATAAGGAAGTTGTCTTAACCTTCACGGAGGATGAGTTGGAGCATCATCACCATGAAGAAGCGCAGAAAAAAGCTGCGGACTCCGCTTCCAAAAGCGATCCTGAAGCCGCTCCGGTGAAAAAGCCTAGAAAGCGCTCCACAAAAAAAGCATCCCCTGCGCAGGAAGAAACGGCCGCAAAAAATTCCTGCGCCGAATAAAGCAGGGAAGGAAAAGCGTTGCATGGTTTCGCCTTTTTAACGAGAAGGCGGGTCAAGCGGATACCTCTGGCGGCATGTCAATAAATTGACTCGGTTGGGGCCGCGGATCATCCGCGGTCCCAACCTGTAAAGGCCGCTCTGACAAAATTCGCGGTATTTTTCATTGCATTGAGCCATGGCTGAAAAGCCAGTATCTTTACCTGCGGCGGCAACAAAGGGAATAACCCGGAGTTTTTGGGGAAATACTTTTCTTTGTTTTATTTTTACCGGTTTACTACTTTTTAGATCAAGCCGAAAGGAGTATGAAATTATGAGTTTAGTGCCTTATGTTGTCGAACAAACCAACCGGGGAGAACGTTCTTATGATATTTTTTCCCGGCTGCTCAATGACCGTATCGTCTTTCTGTCGGAAGAAGTGAACGATACTACGGCAAGTCTGGTTGTCGCTCAGCTTCTGTATCTGGAAGCGCAGGACCCGGACAAAGACATTCAGTTTTACATCAACAGTCCCGGCGGATCCATTACTTCCGGCATGGCGATCTATGATACCATGCAGTATATTAAATCCGATGTCAGCACAATTTGTATCGGTATGGCAGCCAGTATGGGAGCTTTTTTGTTGTCGGCCGGGACCAAGGGGAAACGACTTGCCCTGCCCAATGCAGAAATTATGATTCATCAGCCTTCCGGCGGCACGCAAGGGCAGGCCACCGATATCCAAATTCAGGCCGATCGTATTGCTAAAATGAAGAAAAAACTCAATGAGATTCTAGCGGCCAACGCCGGAAAATCTTTAGATGTTATCACAAAAGACTGCGAAAGAGATTATTTTATGTCCGCAGAAGAAGCGAAAGATTATGGCCTGATTGATAAAGTGATCTACAACCGCTGATGAATTAGTACATGAAAAGGGTTCCCGTTAAAAGCCGCCAAAAGCAGGCGGCCCGGAATGGCGGCCCCGGTTGAAAGGTGGAGAATAAATCTGAAAAGCGAGGAAAAGAAATCTGTGCGTTGTTCATTCTGCGGAAAGCATGAAGAACAGGTTGCCCGCATTATCGCGGGTCCGGGCGCCTGCATTTGCAATGAATGCGTTGCTTTGTGCGTCAGCATACTGAACGATGGTTTTGAAGATCAAATGCACGAAGAAAAATCCAGGGATGAATTTAAAGCCGTTCCCATTCCTAAAGAAATAAAGGAAATCCTGGATCAGTACATCATCGGACAGGACGAAGCTAAAGTGGCGCTTTCGGTTGCGGTTTACAATCATTATAAGCGGATTTTATTTGGGGACAACGAAGATGTGGATCTGCAGAAAAGCAATATTCTGCTGATTGGCCCCACTGGCTGCGGTAAGACCCTTTTCGCGCAGACTCTGGCCCGGATTCTTCGCGTGCCGTTTGCCATTGCTGACGCTACCACTTTAACGGAAGCCGGTTATGTGGGGGATGATGTGGAAAATATTCTGTTGCGCCTTTTGCAGGCTGCGGATTATGATGTGGAGCTTGCCCAGCGGGGTATCATCTATCTGGATGAGATGGATAAAATCGCGCGTAAAAGCGAAAATGTTTCCATCACCAGGGATGTCAGCGGAGAAGGCGTACAGCAGGCGCTTTTGAAAATCCTTGAGGGGACGGTTGCTAACGTGCCGCCTCAAGGCGGCAGGAAACATCCGCATCAGGAATTTATTCAGATTGACACACGCAACATCCTATTCATTTGCGGCGGCGCATTTGATGGGATTGAAAAGATTATTGAACGAAGGCTGGACAAAAAGGCAATCGGATTTGGCGCGGATATTCAAAGCAAGAAGGACAAGGATATGGGCGCGCTCTTAAAAGAAATCCAGCCGCACGACTTGCTGAAATACGGGATTATACCGGAGCTCGTCGGCCGTCTGCCGGTGATTACGCCGCTTCATGCCCTTACACGCGATCAGATGATCCAGATTCTTACTCAGCCCAAAAACGCACTGGTCAAACAGTATCAGCGCCTTCTGGACTATGATAAGGTTGAACTGCAATTTGAAGAGGCCGCGCTGAAAGCAATCGCAGACAAATCGGTGGCGCGCGGTATTGGCGCCCGCGGCCTGCGGGCTGTTCTGGAAGATGTTATGACGCAAATTATGTATGACATTCCTTCCGATCCTACGATTGAATCGGTCACCATTACCGCAGATTGCGTGGAACATTCCGGGGCGCCGGTTATTAAACGCGACCCGAATAGGAAAGCGCCTAAGCGGTTACAGCCATCTTCCCCTGCCTCTCCAGCCACAAGAGAGAACGCGTCTTAAAACGGCAGCGGATTTATCTTTCTGTAAAGAGGAAAAAGCTTTTTCTCTATGATATGGTTTTTCCGCAGGTTTCGGAGTTGCAGGAAAGCGTTTGCAGCCCCTGCGATCTTGTCTTTGGTAAACTTTCGCAGGGGCCGATTCTTTTGAGGGCTGCCCGTCGCTTGTCCATTGACCCTGCTGGGCGCCCACACTTTTCCTGAAGTGTCGGGACGTCCTTTTCTTTTTGTAGAACCCCGTTCATCCCATTTCCAAACGGAAAGGAGCAAAGGGTATGGAAACAAAAATTTTGACTATGCCCATGTTGGCCCTGCGCGGATTGACCATTTTTCCCAATGTAATGCTGCACTTCGATGTTGGCCGGCAAATTTCCATCAAAGCGCTGGATGAAGCCATGGAACGCGATCAAACGGTATTTTTGGTTGCTCAGCGCGAAATTGTAACGGAAGAACCAAAACTGGAGGACCTCTATCAGGTTGGCACCATTTCCAAAGTACGCCAGATTCTTCGCCTCCCGGGCGACACCGTTCGGGTTATGGTAGAAGGGGAATCCAGGGGCAGGCTGAGCCGCCTTTTGCGCAGCGAACCATCTTTTTTCTGCGAGGTGGAGGAGCTTCCCGCCCCGGAACCTATGAAGAACTCCGTTCGCGTGGAAGCGCAGATTCGCCGCTGCTATGAGATTTTTGAACGATATACGGAACTTGCGCCTAAAATGGTTCCGGAGGTGCTGCTGAACGTCCTGTCCAGCAGCGAACCGGGATATATTGCCGATTATATTG
>JAQVYO010000120.1 GCA_028708585.1 Oscillospiraceae bacterium | reverse complement strand
GAAACAATTAACCCGCACCTTCCCGACGGAGCCGTTGCCCTTGCTGTCCAAAAGCTCCCGCACATCCCGCTTTACTTGGGCTGGCAGCAAACTCCAATCAAGGCCGTTTTCATTGCTGTATTCTTGCGCCTGCTTCAAGGCCGCAACTCCCTCTTCCTCCAGGCCTTCCCGCTGGCAGACCAGAGCCAGAACTAGGCGGGCGCAAGCGGCAAAAGGCGTCTCCCATTCCGTTTTTGCCAGAAAAGCCCGGGCCAGCTTCTCTCCTTCATCCCATTCTCCCTCATTGTAAAAGAGGATAGCTAAAGAAGAAAGCGCAAAATCCCTGGCCAAAGGCACTGCCTTGCCTTCATCCTGAACAATCCGCTCGGCGATTTCCCAGAGAGTCCCCTCCAGGGGATTGAACAGAATAATCTCCTGGGCCATCTGCACGGCCTGTACAAAAACATGATCTGCCCGGAGGGCGGACACATAACGCTGGGCCATATGGATGCTGCGCTCCGCTTCCTGGCTCAGACTTTTCCTTTCTCTGGCATCCAGCTCTTCGCCTTGGGCAAGAATAAAGCTGATATAGGCCTGAAAGAGATAGACCAGCCACATATCCTCTCCTTTGTGGCCCTGAGTCCTGAGCCCCAATTCTTTCCGGATGGTTTCCAGAGCTTTCTCCTTTTGCCCCGTACACAGATACATAAAAGCCACATAGGCTTCCACGGAAAAGGTATTTTCCCCCTCCCGCTCAAACCACTTCCATTCCAGCAGGTGGGTGTATAGCTTCAAGCCTTTCTGATACTTCCCCAGGTAAAAATACACGATCACGGAAAAACGAATGAAAAAACCTTCCGCCTTCTGATTACCTTCCCGGCGGGCATTGAGAATCATTTCACTGCAGATGGCCAGCACTTCCCGATAGCGGCCCAGGAAAATAAAGTTATACAATCTCTCCCCAACCACCGTATATCGCCAGCTGTCATAACGCACCTGCAGGCGGGGAAGCACCTCCTCAATCAAACGGTTGCTTTCCTCCAAAGAAACCTGATGTCTGGCAATCCGGGCCTTTTCCACCATGCAGTGGATGTAGCCCCATTCATCCATGGACGAGATAAACAAAGCCAGAGCCTTATCCAAATAACCTTCCGCTTTCTGAATTTGACCGGAACGAGAACAATAACAGCCGGCCAGGAGGAGATTCTTTGGAGTCATTGGAGCGGGAGCCTTCTCCAGTTCGGATAGCCAGCGCGTTAACGTGATCAGCCTCCCTTGCTCCAGAAGATCTCTGCCGACGGTCTCCAGAGCGTACTGAGCAAGATCCCAGTTCTCCCCTTGCAGAGCGTATTCCACCGCCTGTTCCTTATTTTCGGTGTGCAGGTAGTGCTCCGCGGCCCGGTTCAAAATATCCCGGCGAATTTCCTCTCTCAGCTGTGTCGTCAGAAAGTCTTTGAACAAAGAATGGTAACGGAACGTCCGCTCCGATTGCCCTACCTTAATTACAAAAAGATTTTCCCGTTCCAAGTAGTCCAAAATACTCTGGGCATTATCAATCCCCAGGACGTCATTACAGACATCGCTGTTCAAAAATTCCAAAGGGGAGGTATGGGTAAGGAACTGCTGAATTCGATAGTGAAGCTTCTTGAAAATCTCAAACATAAAATATGTATTGACCGCCGATTTAGCGTAAACGGTGTCCAACTCCGGATCCTTGGACCATTGACGCTGCTGCTTCAGATAAAGGTTCGCGAACATCACACCGGCCGGCCAGCCCTCGGCTTTTTCCCAAATCGCACCGGCCAACTCGCTGCAGTCCTTTTCCCCTAACACCCGTTGAGTGAGGGCCTGCACCTCCTCCTCCGCAAAGCACAGATCCCTTTGAGTTATCAGATCGGCTGAATCCTGTAAAAAATAACGAAAATAAAAAGGCGGCAGGCTTCCTTACGTGGCCAGAATCAAACGGATTTTCTCCGTCGTATTGTTTAAAATCAACTGAATGATCTGCTGGATTTCCTCATTTTCTTCAATAGCTTGAAAATCGTCAAAAATCAAAATCAGATCCTGGGAGGCCGAACGGACCGCTTTCTCCATCCGGGCCACGAAAATATGGGCCATCGTCTTAACGGCCTCTCTTTCCTGCAGAAAAGGCGTAAAAGCATCCGGGTCAAAATCAAAATCTGGCAGACATTTCTTTACGGAAGAACATAGATATTGCATGAACACTGCGATATCATTATCCGTATCGTTTAGATGGTACCAGGCGCAGGTGTCCGGCGTCTCCTGGGCATAATGCGTCAGAAGCACCGTTTTCCCATAGCCTACGGTAGCATGCAAAACCAGGAGATGCTTCTGCCTGTCGCCTAAGCGTTCCACCAGCCCCTCACGGAAAATGAAGTTGGGTGAATACACCGATGGCTTTTGGATTTTAGAGTCAACCAGATTCTTTCTCATGTTCTTAGCCTTCTTCGAAGCAGGACAACGTCCCTATGCTCTCCCGTCGGCGGAGCTGTCAATATCCAGGCTCTCCAGCTCCTCGCCGCCACAAAGGAAATCACACCCACCAGCACATAACCGCCGGCATCCTCATTTACCATTGCCAGCGCTCAGTACCCTTCGCATATATACAAAATATATTTATATTATATAACAAATATTAGCATATTCTAACGTAATTCGCTAAATACTTCCTTGTTCATTTTTCTGGGAGATTAATTTAAAATAAATCTTAATAAAAAAAGGTGCAACCTCTCAAAACACCAAGAGATAGCACCCTTGCTTTATTCCATATTAACCACCCATGCCTATAAGACACAACCACTAATGAAAATAAGGTTTACCGAGTATTAAGGTAGCGAAGCAAGATTGTATGGCTGCGTATATTTTACCACACCCTATTTTATAGCACCCTAATAGGGGAACTCCATATGGGTTGCATCACTGTATGTTCTTTATCGCCCTCAAAACCGTTGTAGCCGCTTCCCCTCGAGACATTGTATCCTCTGGCGCCAAAAGTTTATTGCTATTTCCACAGAAAATGCCCAACTTGACAAGTAATGCGGCATCCGATTTAAGCTTAGGGTCCATTTCTTCCGAATCAGGGAAACCTTTTAACAATGAAGCCTCTTCCTCCGTGGACAGGTTGGCTTCGCAGCCGGTTAAAACCATAACATCAGCCAGAATGGAAATAGCCTGTGCCCTGGTAATGGACTGACCGGCTTTAAAGGAAACAGTTTCTTCTTCGGGTGCTGAAAGGTCTTCTGGGGTTATGCCGACAGCTCTTTGGATAAATGCCAAAAAGTCTGTCCCCGTCATACTTTTATCAGGCTGATACAGATGATCCCCGGTTCCTTTCAGAATGTCGGCCGACGCCAGTTGGTTTATGGAATCCTTTGCCCAATGACCGTTAATATCAGTAAACCACTCAGAATTAATAATTTTAAAAGCATCTCCCGATTTGCCAACGGCCAGAATATAGGCGCCTTCTTCCGCATAGGTTTCATGGCGGTCCGAGGTTAGACTATCGTATGTCAAATTGTATTCGGGAGAGAAGACTATAATCCGCCCTCCTTCGGGAATAGTAAAGCCTAAAAGGGCGCCTGACCCCATCCTGCCAGCCTTATTCTGCCCGTCAGAATCAATCCGCAGAGTATCGCCCTCAGTAATGACTGGCAGTTTTGAGGCGTCAGAAAAGCAGTGCTCGTAGGTATGGAGTAATGTCTCTCCTTGGGTTTTTTCCAGCCGGAATTCGTTCTGATCCCTTAAATATCTGAAGGACATAGAGGTCTCGGTTGGGCTCTTGAGAGCCAGCGCAGAATAAGTTCCGCTATTCACGAGTATGTATCCGGGCATTTCTGGAAATGCTTCAGTACTGAACATAGTAACCAAAAAGTCTGATGGGGTTATACTTCTTGGAACCCACACCTTTCCTTCGAAGAAGCTGCCGTCTATATCCTCTGCCGGATTTAACTTTTCATAATAAACAAATCCGACATTTGAGCCGTCCAGATGCGCCAGCATCACCTTTCCTTTTGGATGCTCGGCAAAGGAATAGTTAGTGCCACCAGGCGCATAAAACCGGCCATCTTCCTTATAGGCATAAACCCCTTTGGGCTTATTGCCTTTACCGGTGTAGGTTGAGAGCGTTATTCCCTTATTATCTTCAGAAATCTCCACTTTCATCAATTCATTACTGGATGCATAAAAGCCCTCGCAGCCCTTAAAGCTATCCGGGACCTGGGCATCCCGGGGAAGGATAGTAGGTACCGGTTTTTTTACAAGCCCTTTTTCCTCCAGCAAGGCCTGCAATATGGCATCTGTAACCGCTGTAGGGTTTGCCGGTCCGGCAAAAACAACTGCTACACTTATACGTTCTTTGGGCATCACATAAAGCTGGGAAAAGTATTGAAGGGTGCCGCCATTTTTGGCCAGCACGTTAACGCCCTGGGTCTTGAATTTCTGGACCGGCACATAATCCCAGCCCAATCCGACATTGAATAATGGCTCACCCTGCGGAACTGTTTCCGGGCCATATTGCGCTTTGGTGTATTCATCAAGCATGGCCGGATTCAAAACAGCGGTTGATTGAAGAATCTCCCCGTATTTGCATAGATCGATTGCGGTGGAGGACAATCCCCCGGAACCAAGAATGTTTGCATGTTCAACCGGTAATGGCACCAGGCTGCCCCCCTCATATGCCCGGGCAATGTTTTGGTTGCCGTCTTTAAAGTAGGCGCTAGTGTTATCAAGGCCCAGTTTATTGAAAACCTTTTCCTGCAGAAAATCCGGATAACCCATACCCGAAACATGCTCGACAACGGCTTCGGCAACCGTGAATCC
>JAQVYO010000119.1 GCA_028708585.1 Oscillospiraceae bacterium | reverse complement strand
GCTTCTGCTGGAATCCACTCAAGAGGCTTTGTCCACACTTCTTCAAGCTACTCAAAAATCGGACATGGTCCTTATGGTTGGCGCACCGGTGGAGCTGGACAACCAGCTCTTTAACTGCGCTGTTGCGTTGCACCGGGGGAAGATTTTGGGCGTAGTTCCCAAAACCTTTCTTCCCAACTACAATGAATTTTATGAAAAAAGATGGTTCAGCCCCGCCGATGGAAAATTGAGCGACACTGTAACGCTCTGCGGACAGGAAGCCCCCTTTGGGCAGAACCTGCTGTTTCAGGAGCGAAACATACCCCTTTGCATGGGAATCGAAATTTGCGAAGATCTTTGGATGCCGATTCCTTTAAGCTCCTATCACGCCCTTTACGGTGCGAATGTCATGGTCAATCTGTCGGCCAGCAACGAATTGGTTGGAAAAGCGGATTATCGGCAGGCCCTGGTGCTCCAGCAATCTGCCCGATGCCTTTCCGGTTATATTTATGTTTCCGCCGGCCCCAGTGAATCCACCACCGACCTGGTTTTTGGCGGCCATGCGATGATTGCCGAAAATGGAAACCTGCTGAAAGAACAGCGCTTTGCGCATTCTCTGGTGGTAGCGGATGTCGATCTGGATAAACTGCGGAACGAACGCAAAAAAGCCAACAGCTTCATGGGCAGTGTTCCGCCCCGGGAATACAGAACCATCCTTTTTTCCTTTGCAGACAAGCCGGCTCCCATTGCGCCCAAAGATCTTAGGCGCTTTATAGATCCTTATCCCTTTGTCCCCGGAGACAAGAAAAGCCGGGACGCCCGGTGTCGGGAGATTTTTATCATTCAATGGAATGGGCTTGCCCAACGGCTGAAAAAAATCGGCGTCAAGCGGGCGGTGGTTGGAATTTCCGGCGGTCTAGATTCCACGCTGGCGCTTTTGGTATGCCGGGAAGCGTTTTTCAAACTGGGGTATCCTCTGGAGAATATCCGGGGCATTACCATGCCCGGATTCGGCACCACCGGTCGTACCAAAGGAAACGCCTGGGAATTGATGCGGGAGCTTGGGGTCGGCAGAAGGGAAATTTCCATCTCCAAGGCAAGCCTTTTGCAGTTTGAAGACATCGGTCACGATCCCGCCATTCACGATGTTACCTATGAAAACGTACAAGCCAGGGAACGCACCCAGGTTTTGATGGATATTGCCAATAAAGAAGGCGGCATTGTCGTCGGCACCGGTGATCTATCGGAACTGGCCCTTGGATGGTGTACCTACAACGGGGATCATATGAGCCACTATGGCGTGAACGCAGGAATCCCCAAGTCGCTGGTCAAATATCTGGTTTCCTGGTATGCCGACACTACGGAAAATGAAACGGTCAGACGTATTCTGAGAGACATTCTGGATACTCCCATCAGCCCGGAACTGCTTCCTCCCAGCCCTGCGGGGACCATTCAGCAAAAAACGGAAGATGTGATCGGTTCTTATGATCTGCATGACTTTTTCCTTTACTATATGATGCGCTGGGGATTTTCCCCGCAAAAAATTTATTTTATAGCCTGTAAAGCCTTTGAAGGAACGTTTGCAAAAGAGGAAATTCTTCGCTGGATGAAGACGTTTTATAAGCGGTTTTTCTCCCAGCAATTCAAACGTTCCTGTCTGCCCGACGGCCCCAAAGTCGGTTCCATCTGCCTTTCTCCCCGAGGGGACTGGCGCATGCCCAGCGATGCGAACGCATCCATTTGGCTGGATCAGCTGGAAAACATCAAAGAATGAGCAGGCCGCTCCCCCTATCTATTGCGCTCCGCAATAACACCAGTGAAATGGGAAACGAAGTCCCTTATCGGTCATCGGTTTTGCCCCAAATCCGTGTCCCGGAAAATTAGATTACCCCCTAACGTAGGTTCCTTGGCCTGCGTCAGGGGGCTTTGTTGACCATCCTTTTATTGGCCCTATTTTTCTCCAGTCGGTTGCTCAGGGCAGCTGAGCCGGCTTGCATTGTGAAGCAGCACCTCCTTATCGTTCGGAATTTCCCCTTCGATGACCATAGAAAGCAGCTGCCGGAGTAGCTTACCCACAGTTGGACCTTCTTCAACGCCCAACGCAATCACGTCTTGCCCGTCAAGCCGCAACTGGGACAGGGACCAACATTGATTTTCCTCTGTCACTTTCTGAAGGGTCCGCTCGATTTTTTGCAGACTTTGAAGAGACTCCTCCGCCTCTGCACGATCCAGGGACATAAATTGGGCGCGCCGGAACAAAAGTATCCGGCGGAAGGTATCCTCCCCTGCTTGTTTTAGATGCCGCTTTACCTCCATTTCTCCCGGGGAAAGCGGAGTATCCTGTTCCGCAATCAGCCTGGAGACAGCCAAGATGGTCGCTTTGTCATACTTCATACGCTTCATGGCTTGCCCCGTCCGTTCAGCTCCATTTTGGTCACGCTCACAAAAATGGTGATTCTCCTCCTGTTTTGCAAGTCCATGAAACAAAAGGGCAAGTCGCAAAACAAGATCCTCCGGTGCCAGCGAAATGGACCGGAGCGTATGCTGCCAGTAGCTGATCTTGGCCCATCCGGCTTCTGAAGGTTCGATAATGGGCGAAAGCTCCGGGAAAATACCAAGGATCACGGAACTATAAGCATCCAGCGCCATCACCGCATCCTTTCCCAGCAAAATACCGGAAAACTCCTTAGTGATCCGTTCTTTGGCAATGTGTTTCAGCAAATCCCTCTGTGCAAAAATGGCATCCGCTGTATTCTTTTCAATGGCAAATCCCAAAATAGAAGCAAAACGCAGCGCCCGCAAAATCCGTAGAGCATCCTCCTCAAACCGCTCCCTCGGGTCACCTACAGAGCGAATGATTTTTTGAGATAAGTCGGACTGGCCGCCAAACAGATCAATAAGGCCCGTTTTTGGATGATAGGCCATCGCATTGATGGTAAAATCTCTCCGGCGCAAATCTTCCAGAAGGCTTTCGGAAAACGCAACGGTATTCGGCCGCCGGTGATCGGAGGAAACGCCATCCACCCGAAAGGTTGTCAGTTCCACCACATGATTTTCAACTAAAACCGCAATAGTTCCATACCGTCTCCCCGTTTCTATCACGCGAAAACCGGTAAAACAAGATAATATCTCCTCCGGCCTGGCAGACGTACAAATATCCCAGTCGTTTGGCACCGACCCCAATAGAGAATCCCGCACACAGCCACCCACGATATAGGCTTCAAATCCATTGCGCTCCAGAGTCTGAATTACTTTTTTAACAAAAAGAGGGATGTTGATCATCATAAGCTTCTCTCTTTCTCCCCGCCTTCCTCTTCTCTGTTCCCACAGACCCGCTAATCTTACGCAATGAAAAACTTGTTTTCTCCCAAAAAGCAACAGATTTTCCCTATTGACCCAAGCTACAATCAGGGCAAAGGGAGGGGTATCATGAATTTGGACGATTTTTCGTTTTCTGCGCGCAAGCTTCTCTATCCACTCATCTGGGAAGCGCACTCCAGCGGCATCCCCACTCCGGAAATCGTATACGGCATTACCACAACAGCGGACAGGCTTTCCCGCTCATTTGATACCGCCGCTATACTGGAGGCGGAAGAAGAGAAGCAAACCGCTGAGCCTAATCTGGACAATGAGGAATAAATGCACTCCCATCAAAGCCACCGGAACACCCGGCGGCTTTTTTTATGGAAAAAGGCCGCCGGTTCCAAAAACAACAGTCGCCATCTTCGATCCGGATTCTATTCTTCCCAGCGGGATACGTTCCAGCAGATCACCGCCAAAGTGGATTGATTGTGGGCGGTAATTTTACCGTCCTTCGTGAGGCCTGCAAGGATTTCTCTCAAATCAAGATTCCGTTCCTGCATTCGAACGCCATACCTCCCGGCATACCGGATAAA
This sequence comes from Oscillospiraceae bacterium, assembly GCA_028708585.1. GTDB lineage: Bacteria > Bacillota > Clostridia > Oscillospirales > Oscillospiraceae > RGIG529. The sequence goes on along the minus strand of JAQVYO010000119.1, from coordinate 960 downwards.
CGCCTGGTCTATTGTTAGAGAAAGCGATTCTTCGTCCCTAAAATAGGATATCTCCGGTTCAAAGCCACACATCCAAAGCAGGTGAAAAAAAGCCAAAGCCAGATTCCGGTCATTGTGTGGATCTTGAGGCCGGTTATTTTCCAAAATGTCTGAAAGTTTTTGAGAAATTGTATCCTTCCTCACAATAAACTGATTGATGCAGCACCACCCTCTGGATGCCTCCACCATATTGGACAACCCAGAAAGGTTCCTGATTGCGGGACTCATGGAAGAAAAAACAAAGTCAAATTTTTTCTTCCATCCTAAAGCGTCTAGATCCGCGTTTTCCCAGTCCAGTTTTTTACATTGAATAGAATTTAGGCCCTTACTTTCGGCGTTTTTTTCTGCGCGCTCCATCATTTTAGTGGAAATATCCGTAATGACCACTTCTTTTGCAAAATGGGCAAAGGGAATCGCGTAATGACCTGTTCCTCCTCCAACATCAAGCACGGAACCGGAAAGCAGACCCTTATTCTTTAGAAAAGCGGTCACCATTCCCGTGATTTGGCTATTTTTGCATTTTTGTGACGCATCATATTGTTCGGCTCTCCTATCCCATTCAGCCTCTGCATTATAGAAACCGCCCTGTCTCCGGCGCCCAATTAAAATCTTTTCATAGTACTGCGCCTCTCCCGCAACCTGTTCATGAAACTTCAACATGTAAAAACGCCCCCCTCATCAAATCGTCCCCATGCCGGTTATCCTCTGCAAAACCGCTCCACAACATCTTGGATCTGTTTTTCCCGAGATCCGCTGGACCAGCCCACCACACCTGTGGCAAAAACCTCCGCCCCCTTTTGCAGGCAAAGTTTTTTCATCTGGCTCACAGAACGATTTCCGCCCATCCATGCATACTTTAGACCTTGCGTTACAAAAACGCCCACTTTTTTCCTTTTTAAAGAAGATAAATTGGATAAATAA
>JAQVYO010000007.1 GCA_028708585.1 Oscillospiraceae bacterium | reverse complement strand
GTATTGTCGGAAAGTGCTTCGGCCAAAAGATCCGCCGAAATGTTCACATCCGAAGTGATAAAGCACAGCATGGTACCCATATTGGGGTGGATCATACCGGATCCTTTGGCAATGCCGCCCAAAACGACGGGTTTGCCGCCCAAGGTCAGCGAAAGGGCAAGCTCCTTTTTCACCGTGTCCGTGGTCATAATGGCCTGGGCCGCATCCTCCGATCCGTCCCGGGAAAGGGCCGCCGCCGCCAAAGGGATTCCCGCCTCCACCGCCGCGATGTCCAGCGTCTTTCCGATGACGCCGGTGGAAGCCACCGCCACCTCTTCCGGCGCAATATGAAGCGCCGCCGCCGCCGCTTCGCACATGCGCAGGGCGTTTTCTCTTCCGTTTGGCGCGCAGGCGTTGGCGTTTCCGCTGTTGCAGACAACCGCCCTGGCGCTCCCGGACCGCAGATTCTCCATGGTCACGAAAACCGGATCCGCCTTAACCCGGTTGCGGGTGTAAACCCCCGCCGCCGCGCAGGGGCAGTCGGAAACGATCAGCGCCAGGTCTTTTTTCCCGGCGTTCTTATTTTTCACACCGCAGTGAATCCCCGCGGCGGTAAATCCTTTTGCGGCCGCAACGCCGCCTGTCAGTTCCTTCACGATTATTCCTCCCGATGAAATCCGGCCTTCCCGGCCGCGGCTGCGCCCAGGGCCGTTCTTGCGGATTGTCGAAGCCGCCGGTTTTTTGTCCGCCCAAAACCTTCGGGTTCCGCCAGCGGCAGACCACCGCCTCGGCCCGCCGCCAAACGGACGCGAAACCGGGCGATCGAACCGAACTTCTCCGGTTTCGGTTCGTACCCAAGGGATGATATCCCTTAAGACGGCTGCAGCCCCTTGGTTTCCTCAAACCCCAGCATCAGATTCATGTTCTGCACCGCCGCGCCGGACGCTCCCTTGCCCAAATTGTCAAAGCGGGAAACGAGGATCATTTGTTCCTGGTTCCCGCAGACAAAAATCTCCAGGTCGTTTTCCCCGGCGGCGGCGTTGGCTTCCAAAAAACCCGGATCCGCCAAAATCCCTTCTCCCATAAAAGGAGCCACATGGACCAGGGCCTGCCCCGCATAATATTCAGTCAGCCGTTTTTGCAGCTCCTCGGGGCCGGGTCCGCCCTTTAACTGATTCCGGAACAGCGCCACGGCGGTGGCCATGCCTTTGTAATAGTCCGCCACCACCGGGCAGAAAACCGGCGGGCGGGCCAGTCCGGTCACAGCTGTCATTTCCTTTAAATGCTTGTGCCGCAAAGAAAGTCCGTAAATCCGGGGCGCATCCAGAGCGGGCCTGCGGGGCTTTTTTTCATAATCCGCGATCATTTTTTTACCGCCGCCGCTGTATCCTGTCAGGGAAAAGCAGGTCAGCTCCGCGTCGTCCGGCAGAAGACCGATCCGCAGCAGCGGGTACACAAGAGAAATAAAGCCAGACGCGTGGCACCCGGGGTTCGCCACCCGCCCCGCCTGGGCAATGGCGATTCTCTGGGCAGCGGAAAGCTCCGGGAACCCGTAAACCCAGCCGGGCGCCGTCCTATGGGCGGTGGATGCGTCGATAACCCGGGTATGGGAATTCTCAATCAAAGAAACCGCCTGCCTGGCGGCGTCGTCCGGCAGGCAGAGGAAAACCAGATCGGCGGCGTTCAGCAGCCGCCGGCGCTCTCGTTCGTCCTTGCGCAGTCCTTCCTCAATCGCAAGCAGCTCAATATCCTCCCTGCCGCCCAGCCGGTCGTAAATCTGAAGGCCTGTAGTCCCCTCCCGGCCATCAATAAAAATTTTCGGTTTCATCTTTTTCACGCCTTTCCGCCAATTCCGCGCCGCGGTTCCGGGCCGCCCAAAGCCTGTTCCAATCCGGGTGTCTGGAGCGGGGAACCGGTTTTTAAGGGGGCCATTCGGCCTCGCCTCCGGAATCCTGCCTGTCCGCCGTGGAAGCGCTTTCTTTTTGCCTTTTTATTATAGCGCCAAATCCGCCCCAAATGGTTGTTTTTATGGTATTTTTCCTGTTTTTTTCAACAAAAAGTCCGATCCCGCCTCAAAGCAAACGGGTTACGGGTTTTTTCTGGATTCCAGAAAGGACCGGATGGAACCGATCTGTTTTTCCACCGCGGACCGGGCAGGCCCTCCTTCCACGTTTCGCCGCTGGACGCAGGTTCGCAGGTCCAGCGCCTCATAAACGTCCGGCCCAAAGGCCTCGGAAACCGACCGAAAGTCGGAAAGCGGCAAATCTTCCAAATTTTTCCCTTTATCCATGCACAGGGAAACCAGCCTGCCCACGATGCCATATGCGTCCCGGAAGGGAATACCTTTTCGCACCAGATAATCCGCGCAGTCGGTAGCGTTGATGAATCCCCGGGACGCGGCCGCTTTCATGGCCTCCGGCTTCACCGTCAGCGTATCAATCATAGCGGAAAAAACGGGAAGGCACCGCTTTACCGTGTCCACCGCGTCAAACACCGCCTCTTTGTCTTCCTGCATGTCCTTGTTGTAAGCCAGAGGAAGCCCCTTCATCAAAGTCAGCAGGGTCGTCAGCGCGCCATAAACTCTCCCGGTCTTGCCCCGCACCAGCTCGGCCACATCGGGATTTTTCTTCTGAGGCATGATGGAGGAACCGGTGGAATAGGCGTCGTCCAGCTCGATAAACCGAAACTCCCAGGAGCACCATAAGATCAGCTCCTCGGAAAACCGGGATAAATGCATCATGAGAACGGACAAGGCGGAACACATCTCAATGGCAAAGTCCCGGTCGGAAACCCCATCCAGGCTGTTTTCCGTTACCCTGGAAAAGCCCAGCAGCCGGGCCGTCCTCTGCCGGTCCACCGGGTAGGTGGTGGAGGCAAGGGCTCCGCTGCCCAGGGGGCATTCGTCCATCCGCTCCCGGCAGTCCTCCAGCCGGGTCACATCCCGCCGGAGCATGTTGGCGTAGGCCATCATGTAATGGGCAAAGGTGGTGGGCTGCGCCCGCTGCAGATGGGTATACCCCGGCATCACGGTCTCCATCGTTCCCTCCGCTTTCCGGGCCAGAACCTCCATCAGATCCATCACCAGCGACCGGATGGAGAGGGCTTCCTTTTTGAGATACAGCTTAAAATCCACCGCCACCTGGTCGTTCCGGCTTCTGGCGGTGTGCAGCCGTTTGCCGGTGGCGCCGATGCGCCCGGTGAGCAGTGTCTCGATGTTCATGTGGATATCTTCATTGTCAACGGAAAAAGAGACCTTGCCCGCCTCAATGTCTTCCCGAATGGAGGCAAGCCCCGCCACAATGGCCCTTGCCTCCCCGGGATCAATGATCCCCTGTTCCCCCAGCATGGTGGCATGGGCGATGCTTCCGGCAATGTCTTCCCGGTACAGCCGCGCGTCAAACCCGATGGAGGAATTGAAATCATCCACTTTTTCATCGGTTTCCTTGTGAAACCGTCCGGCCCAAAGCTTCATATTCCCTTGCTCCTTTTCAACGGGGTTATTTCCCCTGTTTTTTCAGCATCATGGCCCGCACCTTGTTGGGAAGACCGTAAAGATTGATAAACCCCTGGGAATCCATCTGATCATAATCGCTTTCGCCAAAGGTGGCAATGTCTTCGCTGTATAAGGAATTGGGGGACCAGACGCCGGCGGGGGTCACATTGCCCTTGTAAAGTTTCAGCCGTACCCTTCCGGTAACCGGCTCCTGGGTCTTTTCCACAAATGCGGTCAGCGCCTCTCTTAAGGGGGTATACCACTGTCCGTTGTAAACCAGCTCGGCAAATGTCACTCCCAAGCGGGTTTTCTCATGGGCGGTATCTTTGTCCAGCGTAATGCTTTCCAGCACCTCGTGGGCTTTGTATAAAATGGTGCCGCCCGGCGTTTCGTATACGCCGCGGCTCTTCATGCCCACCAAACGGTTTTCCACCAAGTCCAAAATGCCGACGCCGTTTTCTCCCCCCAGCTGATTGAGCGTTAAAATCACGTCGGTGCAGCTCATCTTTCTGCCGTCCACCGCCATGGGGACACCCTTTTCAAATTCCACCGTGACATAAGCAGGCACATCCGGCGCCTTCTCCGGAGTAACGCCCATTTCCAGAATCCGGCCGTACACCGGCTCGTTTCCCGGGTCTTCCAGATCCAACCCTTCATGGCTCAAATGCCAGATATTCTTATCCTTGGAGTAGTTGGTCTCTCTTGTGATCTTCAAAGGGACGTTGCGGGCCTCGGCATAGGCGATTTCCTCTTCCCTGCTTTTCAGCTCCCAGACGCGCCAGGGGGCGATGATCTTCATCTGGGGCGCAAAGGTCTTGAGAGCCAGCTCAAAGCGCACCTGATCGTTTCCCTTCCCCGTGCATCCGTGGGCAATTGCGTCCGCTCCTTCCTGGAGGGCGATCTCCGCGATCCGCTTGGCGATAACCGGCCGGGCAAAGGAGGTGCCCAGAAGATATCCCTCGTAGCTTGCGCCCGCCTGCACGGTGGGGATAATATAGTCGTTTACAAACTCGTCCGTGAGATGCTCCACATATAATTTGGAAGCGCCGGTTTTGACGGCCTTTTCCTGAAGGCCCTCCAATTCGCCCATGCCCTGTCCCACATCGGCGGCCACCGCAACCACTTCGCAGTTATTATAATGCTCTTTCAGCCAGGGAATGATGACGGAGGTATCCAGCCCTCCGGAATAAGCCAACACAACTTTTTGAATTTCCTGCATGGTTTTACGCCCTCCCTTGTGTTTTTCAGTGGTGCCATTTTAACACGGCATGAATGAATATGCAAGTAGATTATTCTCTGGAATCCACATCATTTATTGTGTACTATGCATTATACCAGTCAAAAGCCAATCCCGGGGATAATATTTATTCAATATATTCATCGTTTAATGAATATATTAAAACAGCCTGACCAAAAGATCCGCAAGGGGCAGATAAAAAAACGGCAAAAAGATGGAGGGCAGCATGTTTCCCACCCGGATTTTTTCTTTCCCAAAACCCAGCATATTGAAGGAGATGGCAATCATCATGGCGCCGCCGGTGGCGGAAAGCTCATTGATGCCGGCGCTGGATAAAAGCGGACCCACCACTGAAGCCAGCAAAGTCAGACCGCCCTGGTACAAGAAGATCGCGCCAGCGGAAAAGGCCACGCCCAGGCCCATGGTCGCCGCAAGTGTGATGGAGGTAATACCGTCGATGACGCCCTTGGAAACGAGGATCATGTAATTGTGGTTGAGGCCCGCCTCCAAGCTGCCCATAATGGCCATGGAGCCAACGCAAAACAGCACCGAGGCGGAAACGAACCCTTCGGTAAACCGGCTGTTTTCCCCCTTTTTGACCAGCTTGTTCTGCAGCAGTTCTCCCATACCGTCCAACCGGTCTTCAATGCGGGCCCATTCTCCCAGCAGCGTCCCCGCCACGAGACAAATAATCACACACAGGGCGTCTTGGGTTTTGAGGGCGGACTGCAGTCCGATTACCATCACGCCCAAGGCCACCGCCCGGGTCACTCCCGAAGCCGCCCGGTCGCTGATTTTGCCCCGGAGCAGCATCCCCAGGATGCTGCCCAGCAGCACCAGCCCAACATTAATCAATGTTGCAATCATAAAATTTTCCCGCCCTTTTTCGCCAAAATAGCAGTAGTATCATACATCAGCTCTTTCTGGTTTGTCAAAGATTTTGCCGATCCGATTCTGATTTTCCGGGACATCGCATAGGCTTCTCCCGAGGGGGGGCGGCACATTGAAACTAGATCGCACATCCATGCTGTATGGAACGCTGGTGCTGACCATCACCGGCATTATCTCTCAAATTCTGGGTTTCGTCTACCGAATTTTTTTAAGCCGGCTGATCGGTGCGGAAAACATGGGCTTATACCAGCTGGTCCTGCCAGTGTACGGGTGCGTGCTTTCCATTGTTTCAGTGGGGCTTTCCGTTTCCGTCTCCCGGCTGTCGGCGGAATATCAGGCCTTGGGCAACACAAGGGCCGTGCGGCAGGTGCTGCGCAAAAGCCTTTTTTATCTGGCGCTTTTGTTTTTGCTGATCTCCTGCGTCACCGTTTTGATGTACGATCCCATTTCGGTCCACCTGCTGGGCGACGCCCGCACCCAGATGAGCATTCTGCTGCTGCTGCCTTGCATTTTGCTGACCGGCATTGAAAACATCCATAAACATTATTTTTACGGCACCGGGCAAGTACGGCCGCCCGCGCTGGTGGAACTGGCGGAACAATTGGTCCGCATGTTTGCCGTTTTGGCTCTTCTGGTCTTCTTTCTCCCCCAAAACAACGAGGTAGCGGTGGGGCTGATGGTCCTGGGCATGGTAATCTGCGAGCTTTTTTCCGCCCTGGCTCTGTCCTTTTTGTTCCGCCGCCGCCTCAAATCCGGCGGAACATGCAAGGGGGATCCGCTCCCTTCCGCCGCCCTGCGCCGCAGCATCGGCAAAATTGCCCTGCCTGTGGGCATAAATTCTTTGATCGGCAATCTGATGTCTTCCGCGAACGCCGTCCTTATTCCCCAGCTGCTGGTAGCGGCGGGCTGGAGCATTTCAGAGGCTATGGCCTCCTTTGGCGTCCTGTTCGGCATGGCGCTGCCCATGCTCTGCCTGCCCTTTGCGTTCATCGGCGCCCTTTGCACCGTTTTGGTGCCGAAGCTGGCCCAAAGCGCCGCTTTGGGCAGAACCGAAGAAATTTCTCAACGGGTGAGCAAGGCCCTTTTGTCCACCTCGGTTCTGGTAATGCCCGTTTTGGCGATTTTGCTCATTGTCGGCCCCACCTTGGGCCAGGTTTTGTTCCTGGAACCCATGGTAGGAGACTATCTGCCGGCCTTATCCATCGGCGTGCTGTTTTCCTGCTATCAAAGCGTGCTGGGCAATGCGCTCTATGGAATCGGACGGCAGAATGCGGCGACCGTCTGCTCGCTGGTCTGCGACGCCGTTCAGCTGGCCTTTACCTATTTTGGGACCTCCATCCCCGGAGTGGGTCTTTATGGATTCATCGCCGGTTTTGTGGTCAGCAGCGCGGCGGGGGCCGTTTTTAACGCCGTGTATTTCATGCGGGTAACTGGAATGCGCCCCTGCTACTTCACCTGGATCGTCTCCCCCGGCTTGTCCACCATTTTAACTTTTCTTTGCGGGCGGCTTTTGTTCCAGGTACTGCAGGATCGCGGGCTTGCCCCGATGCCTTCCGTGCTTGCGGTCCTTCTGTTTGGCGTAATCCTGTATCTTTCCGCCCTTTACACCCAGGGGGTGCGCACCGAAAGCGGGATCCGCCCGTGATGTGCCTTTCGGCTGAAAAGCGGGGCGGGATTGACTTTCCAGCGGCTTTTGCATACAATAAAGCGAATGAATGCCTGTTGTATCGGACATGCGAAAGGAAAAAGCATCCGCCATGAATCACACGGAACAGATCGGGCCGTTTCGGCTTTCCTGGAGGGACGGCGTGTTCCCCCTTTCCACGGATTCCGTCCTTCTATCGTATTTTGCCACCCTGCGGCCTCGTTTTCGGGTCTGTGACCTGGGGTGCGGAGCCGGGGCCATTCCGCTGCTGCTTTTGCTGCGCCGGGGAGACCTTACGGTGGACGGGGTGGAGCTCCAGCCGGAAGCGGCAAAGGCGGCAAGAGCCAACGTTTTGGAAAACCGGCTGGAGGCGTCCGTCCGGATTTACCAGGAGGATTTTCGGGAGGCAAACCGGTTTTTAACGCCCGGATGGTATGATCTGGTGGTTTCCAACCCGCCCTATTTTCTGCCTGGCTCCGGCAAAACTTCCCCTTCCATAGGGAAGGCGCGGGCCCGGGCAGAGCTTTGCTGTTCCCTTCCGGAGCTTTGTGCTTCTTCCCGCTTTTTGCTGCGCCAGCGCGGACGGTTTGCTCTTTCCTTTCGGCCGGATCGGCTTGCGGAGCTTTTTTCCGCGCTGTCCCAAGCGGGCTTTGCGCCGAAGCGGCTGCGCTTTGTCCACCACCGGGCGGACAAGCCCCCTGCCCTGGTGCTTTTGGAATCGATCCGAGGAGGAAACCCCGGTTTAGACTGCCTCCCCCCCTTGCTGCTGCGGCGGGAGGGCGGCGGCGAAAGCATGGAGCTGAGCGAAATCTACCAGGGCCTTTTCCGTACACGGGAAAGATGAGCACAAAACGGCAAATCCGCGAAACGACTTGCCGGTCTGGAGGAAAACCATATGCCAGGAACACTTTATTTGGTGGCGACGCCCATCGGGAATTTGGGCGACCTGTCGGTCCGGGCCGCGGAAACGCTGAAAGAGGCGGACTTTATCGCAGCGGAGGACACCCGGGTAACGGCAAAGCTTTTGAACCATCTGGGCATCAAAACGCCTATGATCAGCTATTACCGGCACAACGCCGGAAAAGCCGGGGAGACCATTTTAAACCGCCTGCTGGAAGGAAAATCCTGCGCGCTGGTAACCGATGCGGGAACGCCCGCCGTCAGCGATCCGGGGGAAGATCTGGTCTCTCTCTGCATCCGTCAGGGAGTGGAGGTCATTTCCATTCCCGGGCCCTGCGCCCTCGTCGCCGCCCTTTCGGTCTCAGGGCTGAAAACGGGGCGGTTTACCTTTGAAGGCTTTTTGGCCATGAACAAAAAAAACCGCCGGGACCATTTAAATTCCCTGCGCCAAGAAACGCGCACCATGATTTTTTATGAAGCGCCCCACAAGCTGCGGGCCACCCTGTCCGACCTAACGGAGGCTTTCGGCCCGGAGCGGCCCCTTTCCGTCTGCCGGGAGCTTACAAAGCTCTATGAAGAAAAGCGGCTGACCACATTGGGGGAAGCAGAGCAATATTACCAGCAAAATACGCCCAGGGGTGAATTCGTTCTGGTGGTAGCCGGGGCGCCCAAGGCGCCCCGGGCGGAAGCCGGCCCTTCCCGCCAGGCGCTGCGCCTGGTGGAAGACTATCGGGCAAACGGCCATTCTCTGAAAGAAGCGGTGGGGATGGCCGCCCAGGAAACCGGCTGTTCCAAAAACCAGCTGTATGCGGCGGCCGTCAAGCCATAAGCCGGAGGGGCAACGGCAAAATCGAAGGACAGGGCGCCTTTTGTTCTTGTAAAAGGCGCCCTGTCCTTCGATTTGTTTTCTTCCGGCCGTTCCGCCGGAGCGGGAAAAGCTGCGATATTATTGCTCCTTCAGTTCCTTTAAACAGGAAGCGCAAACATTTTTACCCTTGTAGCTGATCACATCTTTGGCATCGTTGCAGAAAATGCATGCGGGCTGGTATTTCTTCAAAATAATCGAAGACCCGTCCACATAAATTTCCAGAGAATCTTTCTCCGCAATGTCTAATGTGCGCCGCAGCTCAATCGGCAAAACAATTCTGCCCAGCTCATCCACTTTTCTAATAATTCCTATAGATTTCACGTTGTTTTTCTTCTTTCCATTTCGTTCTCCCATTCTATATCCTCCATAAACCGACACAAGTATATAATAGATTTCAATAAATTGTCAACGTCTTCCCGAAAATTTTCCTGGATAAATTCTTACATTTTTTCCCTTATCCCTTTGGTATAAAGTAATTCTATGCCAATAGGGGAAACCTTTTGGGAGAACGGCTTTGAAACGCCGGGTCAAGTTTCACTTCGCCGGAATGTATACCGATCTCCCCGCGTATAAATGAAACGGACAGCAAAAAGGAAGGACTGCAAAAAAGGGGGAAACGGCATGGCAATGTCCTATATCTGGACGGCAATAGTATTGATATCAGTCTTGGGCGGCTATGTTCTGGGAAACGGATCGGCCGTTGCAAGCGCCGCTTTGGAGGGCGCCGCCGCCGCCGTCAAGCTGAGCATTTCCATGGCGGGAGTGCTCTGCCTTTGGAACGGCGTCATGGAAATCATGCACCAGGCGGGCCTGCTGGATAAGCTGACAAAGCTGCTCCGGCCCATTTTAAAGCTTCTGTACCCCGCCTTCGCTAAGGACAACGGGGTGATGGAGCCATTGTCGGCCAACGTGTCCGCCAATCTTCTGGGCCTTGGCAACGCCGCAACGCCCATGGGTATTCAGGCCGCCTGCCGCATGAACAAAGGGGGCGGCAACGTGGCTTCCGACGCCATGTGCATGCTGGTAGTCTGCAATACCGCTTCCATCCAGCTGATCCCGGCCACGGTGGCCGGCGTGCGGGCGGCGGAAGGCTGCGCCTCTCCCTTTGACATCATCCCCGCCGTCTGGATGGCTTCCATTTTTTCCGTTCTGGTAGGCATTGCGGCGGTTCTGATCTGCCGGCGGATCTGGAGATCCTAATCATGGAAAGCTTTTTCACCATGCTGGTGCCCCTGATTCTCTGCGTGGTGGCGCTTTGGGGGATTCTGCAGCGCACCGACGTCTACTCCGCCCTGGCAAGCGGCGCGGGCGAGGGCCTGAAAATCATAATTAAAATTTTTCCCGCGCTGGTGGGGCTTTTGACGGCCGTGTATATGCTGCGGGCCTCCGGGACGCTGGATTTGATGTCCAAGGCTCTTTCCCCAGCTCTCACCCGTCTGGGCATTCCCCCGGAGACCATCGGCCTGATGCTGATCCGCCCTATCAGCGGCAGCGGCGCGCTGGGGGTGGGAGCGGAGCTGATTTCCACTTATGGGCCGGATTCGCTCATCGGCCGCACCGCGGCGGTGATGCTTGGCTCCACTGAAACCACCTTTTACACCATCGCGGTCTACTTCGGCGCGGCAGGCGTTTCCAAAACCCGCTACGCGATCCCCGCCGCCCTATGCGCGGACATTGCGGGGTTTCTCGCCGCCTCCTGGGCGGTGAAGCTATGGTTTTATTAAGGAGAACCCCATTCCGCTCTCCCTCGGGAAAAGCGGCTCCCGCGCCGCCGGGCCAACTGGTTTTTTTCGCAATGCGGCGGCCCGCCTCCTGCAAGGAAACGGGCCGCATAATTCAAAAGAGCAAAGGGCAGCGGACAGATTTGCCCCGGCCAAAATTATTATGTAAACAAAATAAAATCTTTTGGAAATGGAAGATCTTGATTTGCGTCCTGTGGAAAACTCTGTGGAAACTGTGGAAACAAATGTGCCGCAACGGTCGCGGGTATGTGGATAAACTTGTGGAAACTGTGCATAACTATTTGTATAGCTGAGTGGAACAGGCTTTATGTAAACAAGCAAAAGGCAATAACAGCGGAGTTTTAACCGCCCGTTCTTTTTAAAATGGCGTTCTATGGTTCCATTTTGGGTCAAATTTTCCTGGTTCCCGCTGTTCCTCTTCGCTGCCTGGCTGGATAAAACGCCTTTCGCAGGCGGACAAACACAGAGCGCAAGAAAGGACTATACTATTTGTATAGGACCCCCGCCTCAGCATGGCCCGCAATTCTGCGCAGGCAATCTTTCAGCAGGGCCTGTTCCTGGGGCGTAAATTTTTCCATCACTTCGTGGTTCACATCCTCCACCGCTTTCAGAACCGGCGCTTCCAGCTCCTTTCCCTTTTTGGTAATGGTCACCTCCACGCACCGGCGGTCTTCCTTGCTGACGAGGCGATCAATAATTCCCTTTTTCTGCATGCGGTCCATCACACCGGAGATGGTGGAGGTCTCCAGGCAAAGCGTCTTTGCAATTTCCTTGGGGGTAACGGATTTGCGGGTCCAAAGGCAATTTAAAATTCCATACTGTCCCGGCGTAATGTCATATTCCGCCAAACGCTCCGACATCCGCTGAAACACCGCGTGCTGGGCCGTTGTAAGTAGATAGTTGATACATTCGTTGAACTCCATGACGTATATCCTTTCTGCAATGGAATAAAAGTATATAAAAAAACGCAACAGTTTTATTATACAGAACAGGGAATGCAAAAGAAAGCGGGAAAAATTTTTTAAAAAGTTTTTAGATGCCGTGCTCTGAAATTGTTTTTAAGATTACACTGCGGGCGCACAGCGAAATTCTCAAGCGCGCTATTCTGCCTGAAAAATTCATTTCATGCAAATAGCACAGGAAAATCACCATGCGCCCGCAGTGATTCATACAAGCTCAGGCTTATTTATTTCTGAACATCGCAGAGCTGATAACCAGTTTCTGGATTTCATTGGTTCCTTCATAGATCTGGGTAATCTTGGAGTCGCGCATCATGCGCTCCAGATGGTACTCTCTCATATATCCGTTTCCGCCCAGCATCTGTACGCACTCGGTGGTCACATGCATCGCGCAGTCGGTGCAGATCATCTTCGCTTTCGCGGCGGGCACACTGTAAGGACGATGGTTATCCTTATCCATGGCAGCCTTGTAAAGGATATATTGAGCCGCTTCAATTTCCGTGTCCAGCTCAGCCATCTTAAATGCAAGGTACTGGTTTTTGAACAGGGGTTTGCCAAATTGTTCGCGGACCTTTAAGTATTCCTTGGCGATATTAAAAGCGCCCTTGGCAATACCAAGTCCCTGAGCCGCAACGCCGATCCGGCCGCCGTCCAGGGTCTTCAGAGCGAGGGGGAATCCCTTGCCGGTCACGGCGATCCTGTTTTCGGCGGGAATTTTGCACTCGTTGAAGTGAAGCTCGGAAACCTGAGCCGCACGGATGCCCATTTTATTTTCAATCTTGCCGACGGTAAATCCGGGGGTGCCCTTTTCCACGACGAAGCAGGAAAGGCCCTTGGATTTGAGCTCCGGCTCGGTCAGCGCATAAACCGCTGTGAAACTGGCGACGGGGCCGTTGGTGTTGAAGCATTTGGACCCGTTCAGTACATAATAGTCGCCTTCTTTGCGGGCGGTGGTCTGAATGCCGCCGGCATCGGAACCCGCGTTTGGCTCGGTGAGGCCGAAGGAACCGATGGCTTCGCCCGTCAGAACCTTGTACAAGAACTTTTTCTTCACTTCGTCGGAAGCCATGGAGTTGATAATGCTGCCGCCATACAAAGAAGTATCAACGGAGAAGCAAATGCCCATGGAACCGTCAACTTTGGAGATTTCCTCCACAGCCAGCGCATAAGACAGATAGTCTCTGCCCTGCCCGCCAAATTCTTCAGGATACGGCAGGCCAATAAAGCCCAAACGGCACATTTTTTTGAACAGGTCGGTGGAAAATTCGCTCTTCTCGTCACGATCAATTACGCCAGGCAGAAGTTCCTTCTCCGCAAAGTTTCTGGCTGTCTCCTGTATGGCTTTGTAATCGTCTGATAATTCGAAATTCATTTTCATTTTCCTTTCTCTGCGCACAACTGCGAATCGGGCTTCCTGCCAGCGTCTCTCTCCGGCGCAGCTAAGGGAGACTTTGTATATTAGTTACAATAGACACAAAATATTCCCCTACAAATATCTTGCATACTAACTAATTTGCATTTGAAGTATAACACCGCAAAAATAAGATGTCAATATAAAAATAATCTTTTCTATCATTTTCTGTAGAAAAATCCTATTTCATACGCAAGGACAGGAAAAAAGTTTTTTTCCTTCCCAAAAAAGTAACCGAAGGAACCCCGATTCTCTTTGGGCGCAGCTGGCTTGGGAGTAAAAGGCCCCCGATACGCAAACGGCCCGAAGTCTGCATCTTTCTTCCCGGGGCATTGAAGACAACCTCTCGGATACGGGGGAACGGATGTTCCAGGCTCCCTTGAATACCTTATTGTAATATGTGCGCCGGACCGCGGGTTTCCAACCCCTTGGCCGGGAGAAGAAATACCATTGACGAAATGAAAAAAGCATGCTATTATGAAGTGCATCGCGTTGGATTAGCTCAGCTGGCAGAGCATGCGATTCATAATCGCAAGGTCGCTAATTGTTTATAAGGATAGTTACTTTCAAACGCACAAGATCGTGGTAAACTAACAAACAGGACTTCGACGGAGACAGTCGGTTCTCACAGATGCTGGTGTAGCTCAGTTGGTAGAGCAGCTGATTCGTAATCAGCAGGTCAGGTGTTCGAGTCACCCCACCAGCTCCACGTCTTCGCCAAGGTATCTTGACGGAGATTTTTCTATGTCTGGAGGTACCGTTGTAGCGAAAAAGAATTATACTGTTTCCATGAAAAACGCGGAAGCGTCCGTCCGTATGGAAGGATATACAGTAACCCCCAAAATGCGCAATCAATGCAAACAGGTACTCAGCGGAAAAACCACGACAGCCGAATGCCTGAGGCAGTTTACTGTCGCAAAAGCGGCAAAGGTGGTCAAATAAATGGAATACAGCATTGATCCGATTTCAGATAACTGCTATCAGGTACAACAGTCCTGATCAATAAACTGGATATCCATGACGAGGAAAACCTGAATGAAGCGGAAACTCTTGCCACATATATTAACGCCTCCAAGCTGGAAGAACAACCGCTTGAAGGCGCTTTTGACTTTGCCCACTACAAGGCGATCCATCATTTTCTTTCCCCTGACTTATACGAGTGGGCGGGACAAATCCGTACAGTTGAACATCAGCAAGAAGGACATGAGATTTTATTTCCGACAAAGAGGAGAACATTGGCATTAAGATTAAGGCCATTGGATATGAAACAGATGTGCAGGATAAGCAGACCGCATAATAAAATACGGCCATCGGAATTAAAAATCCGGCGGCCGTATTTTTGATCTCAATCCAGAATCCAATCCAGCAGCGCTTTATCGTCCATGCTGCCATTGGCCAACGCTAAGCCGGCACGGATGATCTCCTCGTCTGTACAATCCTTCCCGGCTCCGTTGAGTTCCAGAAACAGGAGCATTGCCATCATGCCGGTGCGCTTGTTACCGTCGAGGAACGCATGGTTGCTGATCAGTGAATATCCAAGCCTTGCGCCTTTCGCCTCAATGGTCTTATACAGCGGTGCGTCATCAAAGGTCTGAAACGGCGCATTGACTGCGGACTCCAAAAGGCCCTCGTCGCGAACGCCGTCCATGCCTCCGGTTTCTTCTATCATCAGATGGTGAATCTGCTTGATGCATTCCACGGACAGCCTCTTCATTTGGCAAGTTCCTCAAAGGCGTGCCTGTTTTTGGCGAGGATGCGCCTTGCGACACTGTCGACTTCCTCCTCGCCGGCAATCTCCTCTTTCTGAAACTGGCTGAATTCCATGATGACATAGCGCGGTACGTTGTTCTTCAGAATAACGGCGGCGCCGTTTTCATCCACGAGCCTTGCAACACGGGAAAAATTCTGGTTGGCTTCAGTGATGGATACCAAGTTATCTGTGTTGATCTGCATGACCGACACTCCTTCTGCTTATAGTATACGCAATTATTAGGAGAAATACAACCTATTTATCACAAAAATGCAATCAAGTTGCAATGAGGTATTTTTTAATCCTGCTTTTTTAATGCCGCTCTTATTTTCTGCATGTGCCGCTTTGTATCTCTGTCAATAGCCTCGTTTTCCCCAAAAGCTGATTTTGCACGTTCAACGTAAGTAAGATCATTTCCCTGGCTACTGTGAATTCCACGAGAAGAATATCGCTCATATAAATTTTTGTCGCTGATTCGTTTTCCATTTGGTGTATATCCCCCACATGCTGAGATAGTTTTCACTTTTCGGTACATTCGATAGTAATATTTTGCCGTAGTCTTGGAGCGAACGGAAACTTTTTCACCATCAAAGGTAAATTCTAAAAAATTAACAAATCGCTTTCGGCAATCTGCATTTGCATGGAATACAGTACCACAATTTGTTAATAAAGGCGCATCATAAAAGAAATACTGTGTTTTATCAGGCTCCAATGTTAGTCCAGGAGTATCATTAAGCAAATTGATAACTTGAGACAGTTCAATGACGGCTTGGCTTTTTTCCAGATTTGGAAAAATGAGTATGAAGTCATCACTATAACGCATGTACATGCCTCCAAGAGCAGTAACAAGGTCATTGATTTTTTTACCGACGCCAAGCATATAAACATTTGCAAGTAATGCACTGATTGGGGACCTTTGGGGTAAGCTGATAAATGCACCTATCTATATGGGCAGCATAACAAATATCCCGCGTTTTGACCTTCTTGCCCTTTGCTTTACTGTACTTAACCATTTCCTTCTTGTAGTGAATGAAGAGATAAAAGCCATGAGTTGCAACTTTCTGCGGATTAGAGATATCATCACGGCAGATTGAAATGTCTGGGAATCAACCGTTTCACGCTCTGCATGTGCCGGGCAACATCTCCGGAAAAGTTCCCCCCAAACAAGCATGTGTGATATAATTGGTAAAAACCGCCCCTGCCAGCGCGGGGGGGGAACGTTTCATCCGCAAACGGAGGCGCAAATAAAAAATGTATGATGAACTGACAAAGGTGGATATCCGCAAAATGCAGGAGGAAATCGACCACCGGATCCAGGTCCTCCGGCCCAAACTTCTGGAGGAGGTCAAGGTGGCCAGAGCATTCGGCGACCTGAGTGAAAACT
This sequence comes from Oscillospiraceae bacterium, assembly GCA_028708585.1. Classification (GTDB taxonomy): domain Bacteria; phylum Bacillota; class Clostridia; order Oscillospirales; family Oscillospiraceae; genus RGIG529. Next base: position 4,020 of record JAQVYO010000007.1, on the reverse strand, counting down.
TCGAATATAAAGCGGCAAAGCGCGAAAAAAGCAGAAACGAAAGCCGGATTCGATATTTGGAACGGATGATCAAAACCGCTAAGGTCGTCTCTTCCGGCTCCAAGGCGGAAGAGATCGGTCTGTTCGACACGGTCCGGTTCCATTTTGAGGAAAACGGCGCGGTCAAAGTCATTCGCCTGGTGACCACTTTGCGCCAGAACGCGCTGGAGGGGCTTGTGAGTTCCGTTTCCCCCATCGGAAAAGCGCTGATGGGCCGCAAGGCGGGCGACCGGGTGCGCGTGGAAGTGAATCCCGCACACAGCTATTACATTGTGGTGGAAGCGATCCAAAAAGGACAGGACGACGACACGTTGCCCATCAGCGCTTACTGAGGGGCGCGTTCCAATTTGGGGGTGGGAGCCTTTCCTCCCCAAAGCGCCCGACCCGTATCACGAGAACACAAAAAACCGCCGCTTCAGGTAAAAGCACGCCCTTTGGCAGGATATTCCGTTTACCCTGTCCAATGTTTGGGGCTTTCGCCTGTTTGTGAACGGCTTTTGCAGCGCCGTTTGGCCGGGGGAAAACTTTTTCCTCCGGTTTCCCGTCTGATATACGGCGGAGGAAGGGGGGATAAAATGAAATCCAGCAATTTGCAGCAGCAGGTGGAAGCGCAGATTTTATCGTCCTATTCCTCTCTGTACCGCTTAGCCTTTGTCTATGTCAAAAACCCGGACGACGCCATGGACGTCGTTCAGGAAAGCGTCTACCGGGCCATCCATGGCGCCTTGGGAGTACGCAATGCGGACGCAATCGGAAGCTGGCTCAGGCGAATTGTGGTGAACACCGCCCTGGATTTTCTGCGGCAGCGCAGCCGGGAAACTCCCTCCGACCATCTGCCGGAAACCGGCTGCTGGGAGGACCGCTATCCGGATGTGGACGTTTTAAGCGCGCTGGACATCTTGGATCTCCGGGAGCGGAGCGTGGTGGTTCTGCGATTTTTCGAGGATCAAAAGCTCCAGGATATTGCCGGCATCCTGGAGGAAAACGAAAACACCGTCAAAACCATTCTCTACCGAAGCCTGAAAAAGCTGAAAATCGAATTGACGAAAGGAGAATCCAATCGTGAACGAAAACCGTCTGGGCGAACTGAAACAGGCATATGAATCCATTCCCCTTCCAGAGGGTTTGGAATTTCGCGTCCGATCTTCTATCGCACAGGCCAAAAAGGATTGGAAAAAGGAACCGGGGCGCCATAGGAACCTGCAAAAAGCCGTGCGCAGGATCTGGCAAAGCGCCGCCATAACCGCGGCGGTCTTCCTAGTATCCATTGCGGCGCTGGCAAACTCCGGATTTCCCATCGCAAAGGCCATGGAGCAAATTCCCGTTTTGGGCGCCATCACCCGGGTCTTTACTTTCCGGACCTATGAAGATACCAGCGGAAACATGAGCGCCCATGTGGCCGTGCCTCAAGTGGAAAACGGCGGCAAGGCGCTCAACCAAAGCATCCAGGACTATACCGGCGCCATCATCGAGCAATATAAAGCGGATGTGAAGGCCAGCGGCGGTCAGGGCATAATGAACGTGGATTTGAGCTACCGGGTTGTAACGGACAACAGCAAGCTTTTCGCCCTCCGTTTTGATAAAACCATCATCATGGCCAGCGGAAACCAAACCGTGAAGATTTACAATGTAGACAAATCCACCGAAAAAATCATTACGCTGGATCAATTGTTTTCATCCGGCAGTGACTATCAAACGCCCATTTCCCAAAACATCAAGGAGCAGATGCGCAGCCAGATGAAGGCGGATCCCAACCTCACCTACTGGCTGGACGGTTCGGAAGTCCCTCAGTGGGATTTTCAGTCCGTCGATCCAAGCACAACCTTTTATGTTAACCAAAGCGGGAACTTGGTCATCGTCTTTGACGAAGGCCAGGTGGCTCCCATGTTTATGGGTGCGGTGGAATTTACCATTCCAAGCTCCATAACGTCCCCCATCACCCGTTCGGGATACCTGAAGGGATCATAAACAGCAAAAGGATCCGAAAATCGCTTCGGGTCCTTTTGTTTGTCCGCGTCCCGCCCGGCCTTTCCCCATGATCCGAAAAACCACATCTCCGCCTGTTATTCTGCTTTTATCAAAATTTCCTTTCCATTTTCCTTGAAAAAGTGCTAAAATAAAATTATATTGTGCTGTTTCGGCCAACATAACCCCGGATTTTAGGGGGCCTATGAAGTTCGGCCCCAGAGAACCCCGGGCGCTTTTGGCGGCGGCAGGTAAAAGACACAAGGAGTTCCCCCGCAGCAAAGCGCTGCGCTTTTGAATCCTGAGGCTCCCCACCGGCGGCGCCATCTGGCCGCTGTCCGAAAGGGGACCGGGCGGCGGGAACCCCGGCGGCGCTGAATCTCGGAGGGAGAACATATGTATCAGGTAGGAGATTTCATTTTTTATGGAAGCACAGGCGTTTGCAAAATTTTAGATATCATCAAAAAAGCCCCCGAAAGCAAGGAAAAAGCCCGGCTTTATTATAAACTAGATCCATTGTACCAGAACTGCACCATTTTTACGCCGGTTCATGAAGCCAAAGTATTTATGCGTCCTATCATTTCCAAAGAGGAAGCAGAGCATCTCATCGACACGATTCCCAGCATCCAGGCAAAAGCCTATTACACCCATGTTTCCAGCCAGCTGGCCGGTTATTATGAAGAGTCGCTGAAAACCCACAGATGCATTGACTTGGTTCGGCTCACCTTGTCTATCTATGCAAAAAAACGCGCCGCGCAGCAGCAAAACCGAAAATTTGGCGCCGTGGATCAGCGATTTATGAAGCGCGCGGAAGAATTGCTGTTCGGCGAGTTGGCCGCCGCGCTGAGCATTTCCATAGAAGAGGTGCCGGAGTATATCAGCCGGCGCGTTCGGCCGCGAACAAAAGAAACCAAATAAAACGCCCCGCATCGTTTTAACTGTAAACAGCCCCGCGGCAACGCCGCAGGCTGTTTTTTTTAGCGATCAAGCACACGGCCAAAACTTGAAATAAAGAGTCCCCAGACAGGCGTTTTCCGCCTGCCTGGGGGGAAATTTTAGAATATTTTCGTTTCAGAACCATCCGTCTCCCGGTCTAACGAGGAAGAAGCGGAAGAAGAGGCCCCGTTCCGGTTCTCCGCGCCGGAAGATCCGGAAGAGGACGAAGCGCCAAACTGTCTCGCCGCCTGCTGGGCGCTCCGGCTCAAGCTGTTTGCCGCGCCGTTGAAGCCGCCGGAGGAAATGCCTGCCGCGCCGGGCCGGGTACTTGAATTGTTCACCCCGGTCCCCTGACGCATGCTCTCCGGGCTGCCATACCCGCCGAAAAGCGCATTATGGCTGGAAGCCTCCCTGGACTGCCTCTGCAAACCGTTTTTAAGGCCGGAGGTCTCATATTTGTTGGCGATGCTCTGACGGATGTCCGAGGTCAGATTCATGGCGTCATACGCGCCGTAACCGGTATTGCCGCCGGAAACGCTGTTTACGGCGCCGGTTCCCGCGTTGGACTGCCAGGTGGAATGCGAGCCGCTTCCAGCGGTGCTGTTCATTGCGCCGAACTGGGCTTTTAATTTTTTTGCCTGGGGTGTGCATTCCTGATCGTTTTGATAGGAAACAAAGCCGAAAGTGCAGGATTTTGCATTTAATCTGTTGGCTTCCCGCAAAACGCTGTCATCTATATGAGGCATATCTGGATCTCCTTACGTTTTAAATTTCGGCCCGAAAAGGCCAGTCCTAGTTTCTCTTTAAATCCTTTCAAATAACCACAGCGTCACAGGATATTATTTGAAGGGCAATTTTTGGATCCGCGCAAAACGCAGGAAAAAACGACGGATAATCCACCGTTCCCCCATTCCGCCGCACTATTTTTCCGGCTGGGCGCAGCTTTGGATTTCCCTGGAAACCGTGCTGTCATACATCCCCTAAAAGAAGAATATTTTTTAAAAAAATCATGTAATTGATCAAATAAGATATAAAAAAATCAAATTTCCCCGACTATTTTTCCCCATTTGCCCGGCTGTT
>JAQVYO010000118.1 GCA_028708585.1 Oscillospiraceae bacterium | reverse complement strand
TCCGGCTCAGGTATTCGTCCAAATCCGCTTTTTTCAAAAACGCGGTGCCGTAAATGCGCTGGAGCATTTTGCGGTTTGAATCGCCCCGCCAATACGCGCCCGTACAGGAGGTAAGCTTCAGCGATTTCACCAGGCCGGTAGTAGGCACATGGGGGCCGGCGCATAAATCGGTAAAGTCCCCTTGGCGGTAAAAGGAAATCACAGCGTCCTCCGGCAAATCCTGAATCAGCTCCACCTTATATGGTTCCTTTTGGTTCTCCATAAAGGCAATGGCATCCTCCCGTTTTAGTTCAAACCGCTCCATTTTCAGGTTTTCCTTGACGATTTTCCGCATTTCCACTTCTATCGTTTCCAAATCTTCCGGCGTAAAAGCATGCTCGGAATCAATATCATAATAAAATCCGTCTTTAATAGAGGGGCCAATGGCAAGCTTTGCGTCCGGATAAAGGCGCTTCACCGCCTGTGCTAAAATATGCGAAGCCGTATGCCGCAAAGTGTTTTTTCCCTCTTGCGCATCCCATGTGAGAACGGCAAGGGAACAGTCTTTTTCCAGGGGGGTCATCAGGTCCACAACCTTCCCGTCCACCTCGGCCGCCAGCGCCGCCCTCTTTAAGCCCGCGCTGATGGAGGCGGCAATTTCCAGGGCGGCACAACCTGCTTCCCGCTCAATGACGGAACCGTCTTTTAATTTGATCTGAATCATGTGTCATTTCTTCCTTTCCATTGGGGGAAACAAAAACGTCTCACCCCTGAATCATTTCAGGGGTGAGACGGTAATCCCATGGTTCCACCCTGCTTGGGACCCGGAAACAACCGGTCCCCCGCTTCATTTCGCTGTAACGGGCTTTACTCGGCCCGGTCTATTATGCAAGACTGCAGTTCGGCGGGCGGCTCCGGGGCGGTCAAAAACGACGCTTGGCAAGGAGGCTTTCAGCCGACGGCCTTCTCTCTCTGAGCGGCAATCCGTTTTCTTGTCCCTTTCATGGCCTTTGATACAACTATCCAATTTTCGATTATTATATCATGAAAACAATCTGCCTGTCAAGGGGAACGATTTCTATGGCCTGAATTGCTGCTGTGCCCTTTTTGTGGTATACTATCGCAAAGCAATCATATACCACAGTCATCTCGCGCGGTTCCGGCACGGCCGGAAACCTGAGCACCATCACCGTTACGGCCGCCTCGTCCCCTGCGGGCGGCCATGGCAATGATATGGAAACCGCTTAAAAAACTCATAATTTAAATAGGAAAGCCGCATACTGCAAAAGCCGGCGTTCATTGCGTTCATTTAGGGCAGCCGCAAAAAACAAATGGAAGAAAGAAGAAACGGCATGCAATATCAAAAAATCATTCAAAAATACAGGCGCGTGATTTTATATTATCTCGTCGGCTTTGTCAACACGGCAGCAGACTTTCTGGTTTACAGCCTAATGCTGTATTTGACCCGCCAAGCAGTTTTGAGCCAGGGGATCGGCTATTTCTCCGGATTGGCTTGCAGCTTTTACCTCAACAGGGGGATTACTTTCCGGGACCGACAGGAGGGCAGCGCCGGGCGGCAGCTCTTTTCTTTTCTGCTCATCAACCTCATCAGCCTGAGTATTGGCATGCTGGGCATTTCCTATCTGACGAAACACATCCAAATCTCTCCACTGCTTGCCAAACTGCCTGTCACCTTTGTTACATCCATTGTGAATTATTTGGGCTATAAGCTTCTTGTTTTCCGCTCAAGGACACCTGGAAAGCAGCCACCGAAGGAAAAGCGGCGAAACAAGGCGGAGGAAAGTCCGCTTCCTCTTTGGAAAACCGCTGCTTTTCAGAATATCAGCCAATTTGTTTTAAAACGCCCGGACGTTTCGGAACAGTGCAAGCGTCCAAAATCCCTGGGGGATGCTTTTCATCCCACTACAGAAGAGCACAGCCCCCATTGCCAGTCTTTTGAAATCGGAGGAGCAAGAGATGATCACCGACGAAGCACTGATTCGCATGGCATTTGAAGCCGGGAAGCAGGCCTATGCGCCCTATTCGCATTTTCCAGTGGGAGCAGCTCTTCTCTGTTCGGATGGAACGGTATTTACCGGCTGCAACGTGGAAAACGCCGCTTTCGGCGCCGGTATCTGCGCGGAACGAACCGCTCTGGCAAAAGCGGTCAGCGAAGGGCACCGCTCCTTTCTGCGCCTGGCCGTTGCGGTGGACAGCCGGGAATATTGCACACCCTGCGGCATATGCCGCCAGATGCTGTTTGAATTTGCGCCGAACCTGGAATTGCTCTGCGCCCGGGCCGGTCATACATTTGTGCGGTATTCTTTAAACCAGCTTCTCCCTCACGGCTTCGGCTCAGCAACGCTGGACACCGGGACCCAGCCGGATTAAATTTTGTAAGATCCTATCTCCCAGTGCCTAAACACGCGGAATAAACCTTACCGTTTGAGGGGATACTACCCTTTGTATCTAACGGGAAGGAGCGGTATATCTATGGTTAATATCACCAACCAGGAATATCAGAAACTTGTGGATTCCAAAGCAAAAAAATCCCCCATGGGAAAAAATCTAGTCTGGGCATTCGTTGTTGGAGGCCTGATTTGCGTGTTGGGACAGGCAATTATGAATTTGTTTCTATACTTTAAGTTGGATCAGCTCAACGCCGGTACCGCCACCTCTATCACGCTGATCTTCTTGTCCGCCCTGTTTACCGGACTAAAATTATATGACAATCTCGCAAAATATGCAGGAGCCGGCACTCTCGTCCCCATTACCGGCTTTGCCAACGCCGTCGTCTCTCCCGCTCTGGAGTTTAAAAGCGAAGGCATGGTGATGGGGCTCAGCGCCAAAATGTTTGTTATTGCCGGCCCCGTCTTGGTTTTCGGTATTGGCGCGTCCATCATATACGGTTTGATTTTAAGGCTTCTGTTTTAACCAAATGGGCTTCAACTGCGTTTAGAACGCAGCCGCAGACTCATTCCCTGCAAAATTTTGTGCAGATTCCACATAAAAACGGCCGCGAGATAAGCTCGCGACCGTTTTTTTAAGTATTAAGTACGATTAAGCCTGCTTAATCGCTCCCATCGGACAGGTAGCTGCACAGGTTCCGCAGTCAACGCAGTCGTCGGCTTTAATGGTATATTTCCCATCCGCTTCCGAAATGCAGCCTACGGGACATTCACCTGCGCAAGCGCCGCAAGCAATGCACTCAGGACCAATGACGTGTGGCATAGAAGACACCTCCAATATTTTTTCTTCTGTTATTTTATCATGAAATAAAAAAAAAGCAATCCCATTTTATACAAGAAGCGCATATTTTTTCGATATAAGGAAACGATAGATTCGGAGGGGTTTTTATGCATGAAAATCCAATGGGCCGACGCCCAGAAAAAAATATGGAAGCCGCAGGCAGCCTGGTCCCGGCTCTGGAGGGAGCCGCCCGTTCGGCGCTTCATTCCCAGCGTTATCGAAGTGTTGGGAAAAAGTCCCCGCCTGAAAACGAAAATACGAGGAAACAAAAGCAATCAAGAGAAAACTAAGATTTTGCGGGTATAAATACTCCGGGTTTTTACACAAAGGTCAGGATAGGTCAAAGCGTGATTTGACCTATCCTGACCTTTGTGATATTCTGATTAAAAAGGAGGGGTACCGATGGGCATTTCCGATCTGATCGCCTGTTTTATAAGAGAAACCCTGGAGAAAGCGGACGGCGTTGCCGAGCTGCAGCGCAGTCAGCTGGCGGAGCAATTTCACTGTGTGCCAAGCCAGATCAATTATGTGATCGCCACCAGGTTTTCGCCGGAGCGCGGATATCTTGTGGAAAGCAGAAGAGGCGAGGGCGGTTATATTCGGGTCATCCGAGTGCCCGGGGACTGTAAGACGCTGGCCATGCATGCCATCAACGGCATCGGCGAAAAAATTGATGCGTCTTCGGCGCGTGCGATCTTATCCAATTTACAAGCAGAAAACGCTCTTTCTCCAGAATATGCAAGAATGATCCGAGCGGGCATCAGTCCATCGGCCCTGCACGCCGTTCCTTCCGACCGGAAGGGGCAGGTACGCGCGGGGATTTTAAAGCAGATGCTGTTACAGGCGCTGTGCAATTAGAGCAAGGAGGCTTCTATGAAATGTCAAAGCTGCGGCAAAAACGAGGCGCTCTTCCACTACTCCGGAACGGTCAACGGGCAGCGGATTGAACGGCATCTTTGTGCTGGGTGTGCCGCAAAATTAGGATATGAAGGTATTTTTTTTGGAGGGAACGGAAATCATTCCTTTGACGCGCTTTATTCCGGCCTGATGTCCGGCCTTCCGGATCAGGGGATTATGGAAACCACTTGCCCCCAGTGCAAAACCACCTGGCGGGAAATTTTACAGAACGGCAAGGTTGGCTGTGCGAATTGTTATTCCGTTTTTGAAGAACTTTTAGGACCGTATATTCACAAAATTCATGGAGACGCGACTCATAAAGGGCATGCTCCTCAAAATATCGATCAGCACCTTCAAATGGAAGAAAAACTTCTCCATCTGCGCGCCGGTCTGGAAGTTGCCGTGAAAGAACAAAATTATGAGCAGGCCGCCGTTCTTCGAGATGAGATACGGGCACTGGAAGGGGAGAAAAAACAATGAGTTGGTATCAAAACAGCGGAGCAGACAGTGATATTGCCATCTCCAGCCGGGCGCGCCTGGCACGAAACTTCGCAAAGTACCCATTCCCCGGCCGCATGAACGCGGAAAATGAGAAAAAGGTACTGGAAGCGGCTGAGGCTGCCATACCGGATTATACCGCCCTCCCCCTGCGGAAAACGGAACCCATCCGGCGTGGGGCTCTCATGGAACAGCATCTGATCTCTCCCGAGTTTGCGGCGGCGGACAATCTGCGGGGCGTACTTCTTTCCAAGGATAAAAGCGTCAGTATCATGATCAACGAGGAGGACCATCTCCGGATTCAAGCTCTTTGCGCGGGGTTCGCTCCCAGAGAAGCCCTCAACCGGGCCATGGAGGCGGACGCGTT
>JAQVYO010000117.1 GCA_028708585.1 Oscillospiraceae bacterium | reverse complement strand
CGTTTTGGGCGGCTGGTCATTTAGTCCGTAGCGAAGCGTGAGGATTTTTGCTTCCCGGCGGGTGAGGCAGGTTTCCATGTAATGCCGCAGCTTTCTGCAGTTTTCCCGAGTGTCCAGTTCCTCTAAAAGATCTTCGTCAACGCTTACCACATCCATGAGGGAAAGCGCGTTTCCGTCTTTGTCGGTGTCGATGGTCTCCGAAAGGGAGATTTCCCCCGCCAGGCGGCGCTGGGAACGGAAATACATGAGAACTTCGTTTTCAATGCAGCGCGCCGCGTAGGTTGCCAGTCTGGCTCCTTTCTTCGGGTTGTATGTAGAGATGCCTTTGATGAGTCCGATGGTGCCAATGGAAATTAAATCGTCTTGCTTGCCTGCCTGTGTATAATATTTTTTAAAAACCTCCAGCAGAAGGAAAAAATAGAAAAAAACGGGACGAGCTATTTCCTTGCCAGACAGCGAAAGCCGCTGGGCATCCGCATATCCGAACCGGACTTCTGTTAAGCGTCATTAACCAGAAAGTTGGAAAAGGATGTTTCTCCCCCTGGAAAAGAATCGGTTTTGTCCATTTTTTACAGGAATGGCGATGCAGCCAATGACTTTTTTCGACATTTGTGGTATAATAAAAACGGTTGTGCAGAAGAAAGATTTTTGCAGCCGGGGCTGGCGCTGTGTAAGATGCCGCCTTCAAAATATAGGCCGAAAGGCGGTGAAATAAAGGTGGAATTTGAGTGGATATTGTTCATCTGAGATATGTTGTGGAGGTTGCGAAAACAGGCTCCATAACGCAGGCGGCCGCCAACCTTGGAATGAATCAGCCAAATTTAAGCAAAGCGATTAAAACCCTGGAATACGAAATGGGAATTGCGATCTTTAAGCGTTCATCAAAGGGCGTGCTGCCCACAAAAGAAGGGAGGACTTTTGTGGCGTCCGCCCAGGAAATTCTGAAAAAGGTGGAAGACCTGGAGGGAAGGTATAAAACCAATGAGGAGTCCAGAAGGTCTTTTGGAATTTCGGTGCCCAGGGCCAGTTACATTTCCTATGCGTTTACAAAGTTTGTAACAGAATTTTCGGATGCCAAGGGATTTCAATTTGATTTTTGCGAGACCAGTTCCATGCAGGCGGTTCGGAACGTTTCCTCCCAAAAGCACAATATCGGGATTATCCGGTTTGCCGCCGAACAGGAACGATATTATCATAAGCTGCTTCGGGATCTAAACCTGCAAAGCGAAGTGCTGATGGAATTTCAGTACCTGGCGGTGATGTCGGAAAAAAACGCCTCGGCTAAGAAAGAACGGCTGAAGGCAGAGGATTTCTACGGGATGATTGAGCTCATCCACGGCGATTTGGCGGTTCCATTCTTTTTGACGGAAGAGATCAGCCGGAAGCCGGCTATGGGTTCCAACGCTAAAATCGTTTATGTTTATGAGAGGGGAAGCCAATTTGACCTGCTGTCACTGGTGCCCTCCACCTACATGTGGGTTTCTCCCATTCCAGATGAAATCAGGAAACGGTATCATTTGGTGGAAAAAGAGACGGATATATCAAATGATATATATAAAGACATCCTGATTCAACCCAAGGGATATAAGATGACTGGAACAGAATTCCAATTTTTGAAACATCTTTATCTTGAGCGTGATTTTGCTACACGATAGATCATTTTCCATGTAAAATAGGCATGACATATGCGGCGCACCATTCCTATTTTCGGATTACTCAAAGGGGGAACGCAATGGTACAATATAACCAAAGAAACAGAGCGGGAGGGCCGTAAAGATGACTTATTTTGATAACAATGTCCAACAGCTGAAATATGAAGTACTTAGTGAAGTAGGCAAGCTGGCATTTGAAAATGAGCTGACTCCAGAAAAGCTGATGGGTGTGGCCAACACCGTCATTCCAGATGGGAATCCCAGGATGCGGTGCTGCATTTATAAAGAAAGAGCCATCGTCAATGAACGGGTGAAAATGGCTCTTGGCGGAAATGCTAAGAATCCCAATGTAGTTGAGGTCTTGGAGATCGCTTGTGACGAATGCCCGGTTGATGGGATCCAGGTAACCCAAGCTTGCCGAGGGTGTATTGCGCACCGCTGCATGAATGCATGTCCAAGACAGGCTATTACCGTTGTGGACCGCCACGCGGTGATTGACAAAACAAAATGCGTGGAGTGCGGCCGCTGTGTGGAAGCATGTTCTTACAGCGCGATCATCAAGCAGCGCCGTCCTTGTGTCAACGCCTGCAAGGCGGATGCCCTAACCATTGACAAAGAGACGAAAAAGGCGAAAATCAAAGAAGAAAAGTGCATTTCCTGCGGCGCCTGCGTTTATCGCTGCCCTTTCGGCGCAATTATGGATAAATCTTTTATTACCAAAGCGATCCGCATGCTGGTGGAATCCCGGAACAACGAGGTTTACAAGGTGTATGCCATTGTGGCGCCGGCATTTGCAAGCCAGTATCCCAATATTCCCCAGATTACCACGGAGAAAGTAGTCACCGCCATCAAAAAACTGGGCTTCCATTCGGTCATTGAGGCGGCCCTTGGCGCGGACATGGTGGCATATTCCGAGGCGGATGAACTGGTGGAAAAGGGCTTTTTGACTTCGTCCTGCTGCCCGGCATTTGTCCGTTATATTAAGAAAAACTATCCGGATTTGGTCGAAAATATTTCCCACAACCCGTCTCCCATGATGCAAATGGCAAAGGTCATCAAGGAACTGGATCCCTACAGCAAGGTTGTATTCTTTGGACCGTGTATTGCCAAAAAGGCGGAGGCGCATCAGGAAGATGTCAGCCAGTATGTGGACTGCGTTCTGACTTTTGAGGAAATGCAGGCGCTGTTTAACGCCAAAGGAATCGACCTTGTCAGCATGGAAGAGACTCCCCTGGACAACGCGTCTTACTTCGGGCGAATTTTCGCACGTTCCGGCGGTCTGACCGAAGCGGTGGCGGAAGCCTTGAAGGAAAAGGACATTCCGAAGGAAGAGTTCGATTGCAATCCCCTCGTCTGCAACGGACTTTCGGAGTGCCGCACAGCGCTTTTAAAGGCCGGCAAAGGCAAACTCGCCGAAAACTTTATTGAGGGAATGGCCTGTGACGGAGGCTGTATCGGCGGACCGGCTTGTCTGAACCACAGCACAAAAGACCGGACCTTTGTGGATAATTACGGCAAAAAAGCGGTGGAGCGGACAATTGGCGACGCCATCTCAATTTTTGAGAACGAGTCTAAACAATGACACGACGGGAGGCAAAATTATAATGATGAATGTCTATGTATGTATCGGCAGCTCCTGCCATCAAAAATCTTCGTACTCGATTATGAAGGAACTGAAATCTTTGATTGATGAGAATGGCCTTGAGGACAAAGTATCTCTGAATTCGGCGTTTTGCCTAGGGCATTGCGCCGAAGGAGTTACCATGAAAATTGATGAAGATATTATTACCGGAGTAGGGCTTGGAAACATCGAGGATGTGTTCCGGAACAGAATTTTAAAGGTGATCCGGTAAGTTTGGAAAGGACGGTCAAGATGGAACTGTTGCAGTTTGATGAATTAAATTGCAAGAACTGCTATAAGTGTGTCCGTCATTGCCCGGTCAAAGCGATTGAAGTAAAGAACCATCGCGCGCAGATTCGGGCGGATGAATGTATTTTGTGCGGTGAATGCACCATTGTATGTCCACAGAAGACCAAAGAACCCGTCAGCGAGATGACCGAACTGCAAGAAGCTTTAAAGGATGGTAAAAAGATAATTGCCAGTGTGGCTCCATCTTTCTTTGCCTATTATGGCGTGCCGTTTGACGCATTTCGTGAAGGGCTTATGAAGCTGGGGTTTTCCGATGTGTTTGAGACGGCGGAAGGCGCCTATCTGGTCAAATCACAATATGAAGACTTAATCGCAAACACCCAAAATCAGGTTTGGATTTCCTCCTGCTGCTCATCGGTCAATCTTTTGATTACGAAATATCATACGGAGGTGCTGAAGAATCTGGCACCAGTGTTGACCCCCATCCAGGCGCATGCCCGCCTGCTGAAAGAGCGGTTTCCGGATGCTATGATCGCTTTTGTAACGCCCTGTATCTCCAAAAAAGCGGAACGGTATGAAGCCGATTCGCAGTTGGATTTTTCCGTTTCCTTCGAAGAAATGCAGGCGATGCTGGATCAGGAAAAAATCCAGCTGGATAACGCTCCGGACGAGGAAGAAAGGAAGTACTTATCCCGCAGTTTCCCCATGGACGGCGGAATTGTTGCCACGATGGCAAAGGCGGAAGGATATCATTATGTTTCCGTCAGCGGGTATGAAGCCTGTGTGCAGGCCATCCGGGACATTCAGAAAGGGAAGATCAAATCCTGTTTTGTGGAGATGAGTCTTTGCGAAGGCAGCTGCATTGGCGGGCCGATCTTCCGCAAACGGCAGCAGTCTTTGCTGGGCGGTTCCCTGGAGGTTCAAAAGTATGCCAATGTATCGGATTATTCTGAAGATTTCAATATTCAGGATGTTCCGGTGATGCAGAAGACCTTTTCTTCCGTCCATCGGGTAATTCATCTGCCGCCTTCCGAGGAGCAGCTGGTGGCGACTTTGCATAAGATGGGCAAATATTCGCAAAAAGACGAATTAAACTGCGGAATGTGCGGCTATCCCTCCTGCCGTGAAAAGGCGGCGGCTATTTTGGAAGGGAAAGCGGAAATTAACATGTGCCTGCCCTTTATGCATGAAAGGGCGGAGTCTTTCTCCAATCAGATCCTGGAGATTACGCCTGACGCCATCCTTTCGGTGGATTCGGATCTAAAGATCCAGCAGATCAATCAGGCTGCATGCGATATTTTTCGAGTGACCTCGGGAGATGTGCTGTACCAACCCGTTTCCCGTGTGCTGGACGAATTTAGTTTTGTGGATATCATGATGAACGGTACGCCCAAAGTGGAAAAAACCGCTTTCCTGGCGGATTATCATGTGTATCTGAACCAGACATTCCTATATGATAAAGAAAGCGGCAGAGTGGTCTGCATTATGAAGAATATTTCGGCGGACCGGCAGAAAAGAAACGTATCGATGAAGAAAAAGGTTCAGGCGGCGGCAATGGCGGATGAA
>JAQVYO010000116.1 GCA_028708585.1 Oscillospiraceae bacterium | reverse complement strand
TTTTTTTAAACGGCCATCCCTTGGCCAATTATCCCGCCCTGCGCCGCCGGTAGCAGCGGTTTGAAACCTTCGTTTCGGACTGTATGGACATCGGGCCACGGAGTTATGGAAGCCTTGCGGAGCTTCGGGCGGACCCGCCGGACTGCGACGTCTACCTCTCCGGCAGCGACCAGATCTGGAATCCCTATATTTTTCAGGGCAACCGCTTTGACCCCGCCTTTTTCCTGACCTTTGTGAAAGGAAAGGACAAAATTGCCTATGCGCCCAGCCTGGGCGCAAGCAGCTTTTCCCCCGATTTGATGTGGGAGCTGGAGGGCTATCTGTCCTCTTACAAGGCGCTGTCCGCCCGGGAATCCTTTGGCCGCGCCGTCTTGGAGCAGGCCTCCGGCCGAAAGGTGGAGACGGTGGTGGACCCCACTTTGCTTTTGTCCGGAGAGGACTGGGCGGCCCTTGCCAAGAAGCCGAAACTGGAGCGGCCCTATGTGCTTTGTTATTTCATTTCCCCTTACGGCGCCCTGATGCCCGCCCTGCGCCGGGTTTTGGAGGAAACCGGTCTTCCGTTGGTTCAGCTGGCGGGCATGCGGCGCAGGGCGCCCGGGGCCAAACGGGTGGTTCTGGACGCGGGACCCAGGGAATTTTTGGGCCTGTTTCAGAACGCCGCCTTCGTTGTGACCAATTCGTTTCACGGAACGGTGTTTTCCATGCAGTTTGAAAAGCCGTTTCTCACCGGGGTTTCCCCCCGGGAGATGGCAAACCCGGGCCGGTCCCGTATTTATAGCCTTCTGCAAACGGTAGGGCTTACCGGGCGGATTGCGGGCCTGCCCGAAACCCAGGCATGGGACGCGAAGGCGGAGTATTCCCAAGTGCAAAAGCTGCTTGCCCCCGCGGTGGACGCGTCCAAAGACTACTTAACGCGCAATCTTTTCTAAGAATCAGAGAATTTTTACTAATGCGAGGGACCGATCTATGTCAAATCAATTTGAAATTCACCTTGCCCCCCGGGAGGAGTGCACCGGCTGCGCCGCCTGCGCTTCCGCCTGTCCAAAGGGCTGCATCTCCATGGAGGCGGACGGGGAAGGATTTTCCCGCCCGGCGGTGAGGGAGGGCTGCACCGGCTGCGGGGCGTGCCGGGCGGCCTGCCCGGTTTTTGCTGCCGTACAGCCGCCAAAGGAGCCGGCGGTCTTCGCCGCATGGAACAAGGATCGGGCGGTGCGGCGCAGGAGCGCTTCCGGCGGCGTATTCCCCATTCTGGCGGAGGATGTGCTTGCCCGGGGGGGAGCGGTTTACGGCGCCGCCTTTGACGGGACCTTCCGCCTGGTCCACATCTGCGTGACCTCGCCCGGGGAGCTTTCCCGCCTGCAAGGCGCGAAATACGTGCAAAGCGACCTTTCCGGGGTTTACCCAAAGGTGCGCTCTCAGCTGAAGCAGGGGCGGACGGTTCTGTTTTCCGGCACTCCCTGCCAGGTGGCGGGACTGTACCAGTATCTCAAGGAGCCGTATGACACGCTGATTACCTGCGACCTGGTCTGCCATGGGGTTCCGTCGCCGGAAGTCTGGAAACGGTATAAGGAGGAGCTGGAACGAGGGAAAGGCCCGCTGCAATCGGTTTCCTTCCGGGACAAACGGGACGGATGGAGCCGCGCCCGGTTTTTGGCGGAATATGAGGACCAAAGCGCCGATTCGGCGCCGCTGGCGAAAACGCCTTACGGACGGGGTTTTGGCATGGCTCTGTTCCTGCGCCCCTCCTGTTACCGCTGCCGCTATGCCGCGCCGGGCAGGCGGGCGGATTTCACTTTGGGGGATTTCTGGGGGGTGGACCGGAAGGCGCTGCCCCGGGACGTTTCTCCGGAGGAAGGAATTTCTTTGGCGCTTTTGCATTCTCGGAAAAGCCGGACGCTGTTTGAGGCGCAAAAGGACAAATGCGGCTTTGTAAAGCGGCCGTTTTCCGAGGCGGCGGCGGGAAACCCCCGTCTGCTCCGGCCCGTCGAACAGCCAAAGGACCGGGAGGCCTTCTTTCGGGATTTTGAGGCGCTTCCTTGGGAAGAAGTCCGAAAAAAGTGGCTTTCGATCCCTTCGCTGCCCTACCGTGCGGCGGCCAAAATTCTGTCCCCGGGGCTGAAGCGGAAGCTGCGGGGGATTTTGGGAAAATAGACCGGGCGAGCCGCGGCGCGCGAAAGGCCGGATTGGATTTCCGCTCCGCCGCGCAGGCGGAAATGCTGGGCGGTTTTTTGCAGAGTTTTTGTAAAATCAAGGTTGTTTGCCAAGCAAGGCGGAAGAAGACACTGTCTTTTTCCGCCTTTGTTTTGGGCGCGGGAGCCAAGTCACCCCCAGACGGGAGGAGGGGACTTGTTTGGGCTGGATTTTAATGGGAAAACGGGAAGGACAAAGGCTGTTCCGAAGGTTTGCTTATGAAACACGGACAATCGGAGCTTCCTCCGGCGGCTTTACAGGAACTTGACAAAGTCCTGCTTTTATATTTTACATGGTTTTTGTAGCATGAAACCGGAAAGGACAGAATGGAATAGATTTAGGAAAGGAGTTCATAGAATGAAAAAAGTATGTGGCGTTTTTTTGTCGGCTTTGCTTCTGACCGGCGCCGTGGCCGGATGCGGCGCCCAGACCAAAGGAAGTCAGGCCTCGGCTTCCTTTGACCCTTCCAAGGAAATTACGGCTGTGTCCCGGGAGGACGGCTCGGGGACCAGAGGGGCGTTTATTGAGCTGTTCAAAATTGAGGAAACCGGCGCGGACGGAAAGCAGGTGGATCGGACCACGCCGGAAGCCGATGTGGCAAACAGCACCTCGGTGGTCCTGACCAAGGTGGCGGGAGACCCCTATGCCATCGGCTATATTTCTTTGGGTTCCATGAACGACACGGTGAAAGCGGTGAAGGTCGACGGCACGGAGCCATCCACGGAAAATGCGAGCAACGGAAGCTACAAAATTTCCCGCCCCTTCAATATTGCCATAAAAGGCGCGGCGAGCGGACTCAAAAAGGACTTTATTGATTATATTATGAGCGCGGACGGGCAGAAGGTCGTGGCCGACAACGGTTATATCGCGGTATCCAAAAACCCGGCTTACAGCGGGGAAAAGCCCGCGGGCAAGCTGGCGGTGGCCGGATCTTCCTCTGTGACCCCTGTGATGGAAAAGCTCAAGGAATCCTATCTTGCCATAAATCCCAACGCGCAGATTGAAGTGCAGCAAAGCGATTCCACCACCGGCATGTCCTCCGCCGCCTCCGGCATCTGCGACATTGGGATGTCCTCTCGGGATCTCAAGGACAGTGAAAAGGGAAAGGGTCTTACCCCCATAGAAATTGCAAGAGACGGCATCGCCGTCGTCGTCAACAAAAAGAACCCCGCGGATCAATTGACCAGCAGCCAAATCAAATCCATTTTTACCGGTGAATCCACCGCCTGGGGCAGCATAAACAGCTAAAGAGAAAAGCCGTGCAAATGGGTTACGGCATGCCGCGGCCCGTTTGCGCGTGCTGTTTGGAGTGTGTGATGAAAAAATATAAAGAATCAATCATGAAGGTTATTTTCTTTCTGGCCGCCTGTGTTTCCATCCTGGCAGTCCTGCTCATCTGCGTGTTCCTGTTCGCAAACGGCGTGCCCGCCATTGGGAAAATCGGCCTTTCCCATTTTCTGCTGGGACGGGTCTGGCGCCCGTCCAATGACATCTACGGCATTTTGCCTATGATCCTGGGGAGCCTTTATGTAACCACCGGCGCCATCCTCTTTGGGGTCCCCGTGGGGGTTTTGACCGCCGCATTTTTGGCGAAATTCTGTCCCAAAGGGCTATACCGCCTGCTGAAGCCCGCCGTGGAGATTTTGGCCGGCATCCCTTCGGTGGTTTACGGTTTTTTCGGGCTGGTCGTCCTGGTCCCTTTTGTGCGGGAGCACATCGGCGGAAACGGCAGTTCCATGCTGACGGCGTCCTTCCTGTTGGGCATAATGATTTTGCCCACCATCATCGGCGTTTCAGAAGCCGCCATCCGGGCGGTGCCGGACAGCTATTATGAGGGCGGTCTGGCCCTGGGAGCAAGCCATGAGCGAAGCGTGTTTTTCGCTACGCTGCCCGCCGCCAAATCGGGCATTCTGGCAGGCGTTGTCCTGGGTATCGGAAGGGCCGTGGGAGAGACCATGGCGGTGGTGATGGTGGCGGGCAACCAGGCTCGCATGCCGGCGGGCATCCTCCGGGGGATTCGGACACTGACCTCCAACATCGTCATCGAAATGGGATATGCGGCCGACCTGCACCGGGAGGCGCTGATTGCCACCGGCGTTGTGCTGTTTGTGTTTATTTTGCTCATCAATCTGGCTTTCTCTCTTCTGAAAAGGAGGGAGGCATAATGAACGCCATCCAATCCATCAACAAAAAAAGCGTCCGTGGACGGCTGAAAACTTACAAGCGCAGCCCGTTTTCCCTGTTTTTATTTTTAATTGTGACGCTGGCGGCGCTGACGACCCTTTGCGTGCTTTTATTTCTCGTGGGGTATATTCTGGTGAAGGGCGTTCCCCATTTGTCCCCCGGCCTGTTTTCCCTGCGGTATACCACAGAGAACGCCTCTCTTCTGCCCGCCCTCGTCAACACTGTGGTGATGACCGCCCTTGCCCTTTTCCTTGCCGTGCCGGTGGGCATCTGTTCCGCCGTTTATCTGGTGGAATATGCAAAGCGGGGCAGCAGGCTTGTGAATATTGTGCGCGTTACGGCGGAGACCCTGGCCGGAATCCCCTCCATCGTTTACGGCCTGTTCGGGCTTCTGTTCTTCGTGACGGCGCTGCATTGGGGCTATTCCATCCTGGCGGGCGCGTTTACCCTTGCCATCATGATTCTGCCCCTCGTCATGCGCACCACCGAAGAAGCTCTGAAAAGCGTGCCTGATTCCTACCGGGAGGGAAGCTTCGGCCTGGGGGCGGGGCGGCTCCGGACAGTGTTCCGGATTGTGCTTCCGGCGGCGGTACCCGGCATCCTGGCAGGGGTGGTCCTGGGCGTGGGGCGGATTGTGGGAGAGACGGCGGCGCTGATTTACACAGCCGGGACGGTAGCGGAACTGCCCCAAAATCTGCTCTCCTCCGGTCGGACCCTGTCCGTTCATATGTATGCCC
>JAQVYO010000115.1 GCA_028708585.1 Oscillospiraceae bacterium | reverse complement strand
AATCTTTTATCAGCGGCGTAAAGGACCAGAGAAGGGCAAAAATCCCGGCGACACCGCCTCCGCCGATGAGAAACCAGCGTAGCTTTACACCGGCCGCGAAAGCCATGGCAAAAAAGATAAAGACGTGGACAACCACCATACCGGCGTCGCCCGATACGCCCATAATCAAGCCACACATAAATCCAAGATGTAAAAGCAAGCGGGCAATGGAGCCGGTTTTGCTGATCCCTTCGTTCTGCAATTCGGACATCTGCCGGGCCAAAAGCAGAATGAAGGTGATTTTGACAATTTCGGCCGGCTGAATACCGATGGGCAAAAAGTTAAAGCGGATCCAGCTTTTGTTGCCTGTTCCCGCGTCTGTGCCCAGCACCGCCAGAGAAGCGATAAATACCACGTTGAAAATCAACATCCATTTCCATTTTTCTGTCGCGGCTTCGATATCCGTTCTGGAAAACAGGAAATATAAAATGATGCCGATTACAAGCGCTGCCGCCTGCACCGCCACATAGCGGAGGTTTCCCTGATAGCTGGAAGCGCTGGAAATTAATATAATTCCGTAAATCGACGCGGCGCAGCAGAGCAGCAGCAGGAGGAAGTCTCCCTGTCGGACAAATTCATAAAAATCTCTTAACCGATTCAATAGTTTAGCCCATCCTGATTCTGTATCTTTTTTAGCATTTTATCATTAATTTTCAAAATAGTAAAGGGAATGGAGGCAAAGAAAGCGCGAAACATTTTGCACTTTTTTATTTTATTTGATATACTAATATCATTTAGCATGTAGCATGAAAATAAGCGGATTGCGGCACGGAATTTCGGCGGCATTTTGCACCTACGAAGGAGTGGCGGGATGAAGGTTCTCTCACACAATGAAGCGGAGACGGAAGCGCTGGGCGTTTTTCTGGGAAAACGTTTATCTCCCGGGGCGGTGGTGGCGTGCTATGGCGGCCTCGGCGTGGGAAAAACCGCTTTCATCCGGGGCCTTGCCCGGGGCCTTGGCATTGAGGAGCCGGTGACCAGTCCGACCTTTACTCTGGTCAATGAATATATGGGCCGGCTTCCGCTTTTTCATTTTGACCTGTACCGGCTAAGCGGCCCGGAAGACCTGTTTGGGATCGGATGGGAAGATTATCTGGACCGGGGCGGCGTCTGTGCCGTTGAGTGGAGCGAACGGGCGGAGAACGAAATGGAACAGGGCTGCGTCCTGGTACGGATTTCAAAGGGAAGCTTAGAAAATGACCGGGTGATAGAAATTTCCGGCGGAGGATTGGACCTTGAAAATCTTAGCGATTGAATCATCTGCGGCGGCCGCCTCAGTGGCCGTGTCCGAGGAAGGCGTTTTGCTTGCGCAATCCTTTCAAAACAATGGGAAGACCCACAGCCGGACCATTCTGCCTATGCTGGAGGCGTTGCTTAAAAATTGCGAGCTTGCGCTTCCGGATATGGATGTGATTGCGGTGGCGGCCGGCCCCGGCTCTTTTACGGGGCTTCGTATAGGCATATCGGTTGCCAAGGGACTGGCATGGCAGGGAGATTTGCCCTGCATTGGCGTTTCCACACTGGAGGCCATGGCATGGAATCTTGTGCATATGGAGGATTTTGTCATCTGCCCTGTAATGGACGCAAGGCGGAACGAAGTTTATAACGCGCTGTTTTTGAGCGATGGCAAATCGCTGCGCCGCCTGTGCTCCGATCGGGCGGTGGGCCTTCCAGTGTTGCTGGAAGATTTGGCAAACCTGAAAAAAAGAAAGATTTTGGTTGGAGACGGCGCAACTTTATGTTATAATAATGCCGCAAAACAAAGGGAAGGGCTGTTTTTCCCGCCGGGTCATCTTCAAATGCAGAGCGCCTGGGGCGTTGCGTGCGCGGCACGGCTTCCGGCGGAGCGGGGGGAATTGCTTTCTCCGGAAAAGCTGCGGCCGGTTTATTTGCGCCTGTCTCAGGCAGAGCGCGAGCGATTGGAACGGGAACATGCCGGAAACAAGTGATAAATGCGGAAAAGGGGTACCAAAATGGAGGAAATGGAAAAAAACGTACATGTGCTGAATCATCCTCTTTTGCAGCATAAAGTTTCTATGCTGCGGGATAAAAATACCGGGGTTAAGGATTTTCGCCAGATTGTTTCAGAAATTGCCGCTCTAATGTGCTACGAAGCGACGCGCAATTTGTCGCTTCAGGAGGTGGAGTTGGAAACGCCCATTGCCAAAGCCAAAGTGAAGGTGCTCTCGGGGAAAAAGTTGGCCATTGTTCCTATCCTGCGGGCGGGCCTCGGCATGGTAGATGGTATTCTGGATTTGATTCCTTCCGCCAAAGTGGGGCACATTGGTTTGTACCGGGATCCGGAGACGCTGGAGCCAGTGGAGTATTATTGCAAAATGCCAAACGATATTTCCGAGCGGGAGGTCATCTTGTTGGACCCGATGCTTGCAACCGGAGGCTCCGCTTCCGCTGCCATTCAGTTTATGAAAAATTATGAATGTCACAGCATTAAGCTGATGAACATTATCGCGTCTCCGCAAGGAATTGCCCGGATCAGCAAAACCCACCCCGACGTGGAGTTATACTGTGCGGTGGTGGACGAAGGACTCAACGAAGACGGGTACATTGTTCCCGGACTGGGGGATGCCGGCGACCGCATTTTTGGAACGAAATAATACGCTGTTTTTACCGGGGAGGAGCGTGTTGTCCTGCCACTGGACGGCTTTGTTTTCCGCGCGGTTGGGTGTTTGTCAACATGGAGTTTTTCCGGCCCTTGAGCGAAGGCTGCTTGCTTTTGCTTGCGGCATAAAAAACATGCAGCGTTCCATTTGGCGGCGCTGCATGTTTCTTTTGACTGTTCCGCCGAAAGCAAGCCAAAAAAAAGGCGCTTTTTAGGGGACAGGCTCTAGCCGTTTTGCGGGGAACACGCCCGCCGTACACAATGTTGGGAAAGGCGGACAATCAAACGGAGCCGGCATTTTGCTTTAGGTGGTTTTGATAAACTGCGTGCCGCACCTGGGGCAGGTAATGGAAATTTTCCCTTTGCCCCGGGGTACCCGAAGGTGCTCTTTGCAGTGGGGGCATTTGAAGAAACGGTGAAACTGCCTTTCCCGCCGGCGGCGGACAAAGCGCATAATCATGTTCTGAAACGGATGGATCAGCCGTAGGAAAGCTTGATTTTCCGCTTCCCGCCGGGGAAGGTTCCGGGAGAAGACTCGAAACAAACAGTATAGCATCACAAGGTAAAACAGTATGGTAAACAAGAGAAAACCGGTGTGGTAGGACAATTGGGAAAAAATAAAACCGACGATCAAAAGACCGAAGGTCAGCGGATCCACTCCGCGCCGGCCCGCCATAAATTGAGAAAGCCAATACATATAAATCCCCTTTGATTTTATCTCTTTATTTTTGCATTATTATCCGCTCTTTTTCTTTTTTTGTCAATTCCAGGCCGCGTTAATTCACAGAAATGAAACATTTAGAAGGGGAAGAACCGGGGGCTCGCGCCGGCGGCGGCCCGCTTTGGCCTTTGCCTTCGGTAGAACTGGGGAGAAAAATATACGAAAATAACCGAATTCGGAATCGGGAAGAGTTGAGGAGACTATCATGCCAAACCCAAAATTGTCCCGGCGCTTTTTAGAGTTGCGCCGGGCCGTGATAGAACGTGAATATAAAACCCTCAATCCGGAGCAGCGTAGGGCGGTAATGACCACCGAAGGCCCGCTTCTTCTGCTGGCCGGTGCGGGAAGCGGGAAGACCACCGTCCTGGTGCATCGAATTTCCAACCTGCTCAAGTTTGGCAGGGGAGGGGACGGCGGTGAACTTCCGCCCTTTGTTACTGATGACGACGTGTTGTTCTTGGAGCAATATGAAAAAAACCCCCGGAGAGAGGATCAGGAGCGGGCGAATCGGCTTTGCGCGCTGGATCCTCCCGCGCCCTTTCAGATCCTGGCTATTACTTTTACCAATAAAGCGGCGGCGGAGCTGAAGGAGCGGTTGGAGCGGATGTTGGGCCATGCCGCGCTGGACATCTGGGCGTTTACCTTCCATGCGGCCTGCGTCCGCATTCTCCGCCGGGAGATCGACAGGCTGGGCTTTTCCCATCATTTTACCATTTATGATACGGACGACAGCATTCGTTTGATGAAAGATGTACTGAAATCACTCAATTTGGATGACAAACAATATCCGCCCAGAACCATGCTGGGATATCTGAGCCGTGCCAAAGACGCGCTGAAATCCCCCGAGGAATATATGGAAGAATGCAAACGGGGAGGAGATTTCCGGCATCTGAAGATCGCGGAAATTTACGAAGAATATCAAAAGCGGCTCAGAGCTTCGGATGCGCTGGACTTTGATGATCTGATCTATGATACCGTTCTGCTTCTCCGTCAATTTGAAGATGTGCGGACTTATTACCAGAAAAAGTTTCGTTATATTTTAATTGACGAATATCAGGACACCAACAATCTTCAATACCTTTTGGCGGCCTTATTGGCGGGGCATTGGAAAAATATTTGTGTGGTGGGAGACGACGATCAGAGCATTTACCGCTTTCGCGGCGCGACCATTGAAAACATTTTAAGCTTTGAAAAGCAATATAAAGGAGCCAAAGTCATTCGCCTGGAGCAAAATTACCGATCCTCCGGAACTATTTTGGAAGCAGCCAATCATGTCATCTGCAACAATCAGGGGCGCAAGGGGAAAACGCTGTGGACGGAAAAGAATCTGGGAGAGAAAATCGTCCTGCATACCGCTTTGGATCAGGTGGACGAGGCCCACTATGTAGCGAATATGATTTTAAATGGCTACGCGCAAAAGAAGAGCTGGAGGGATTATGCGGTTTTATACAGAATGAACGCCTTGTCCAGCCAGTTTGAGTACGCGTTCAAACGAAGCGGCGTTCCCTATCGAATTTTCGGCGGCACTGGCTTTTTTGACCGGGCTGAAGTGAAGGACATGGTTTCATATCTTTGTGTCATAGCCAATTTTGCAGACGATCTGCGCCTTCGGCGTATCATCAACCATCCGCCCCGAGGGATCGGCCCCAAAACGGTAGAGACTGCCGTTCGTATTGCGGAAGGGGAGGGATTGCCGCTTTGGGAAATTTTGAAGCATGCAAGGCATTACCCGGAACTTGCCAAAGCCGCGCCCCGATTTG
>JAQVYO010000114.1:709-5171 GCA_028708585.1 Oscillospiraceae bacterium | reverse complement strand
ATGGTACATCGGAACCGCTACATGATAGACTGCAGTTCCGTTCTGATCACCATTTACGACGGACTCTTTGGGAGCACCATGCAGGCGCTTTCGTATTCCAAGCGGAGGCGATTGCAAATTGTGCAGATCAATTTAAGCGACTATGCTTATGAATGCTACGGCACTTAGCCGCTTTGGGAAGGCTCAAAAAAGTTGGGACCGGCAAAAGAAAAAGCCGGTCCCAACTTTTTGATGGGGAATTGAAACGGTCTGGCCATCCAAGAACTCAAGTTCTGCTCCCGGTCCGCTAAATAATGAAATGGCGGACCTTGCCCTTCCCTCTCCGGGGAGCATCCCTTTTCTTCCCATTAGGCAGAAAGAAGCATGGAACGCTTACGCATTCCATGCTTCTTAAATTGCATTTACTTTGATACCTGATAGGCACACCAATAGCCGGTTGCCCAATTATTGCTGAACCACAGTAGGAACAAAAAAATACGGCAATTACATCGCAGCTCTGAACAGAGCCTCAATGTCCTTAACCTTACCAACTCTCGGGTTAGAGAAAGCATTACCATCTTTAAGAGCCAGCTCGGCCATACGGGGAATGGAATCCTCGGTAACGCCCTGACCCTTCAAGCCGACAGGGATACCCACATCCTTAGACAGTCTTTCGATGGATGCAATCGCCTTATCGGCCTGCTCAAGCACGGACAATCCAGTTACAACCTCGCCCATGAAAGCGGCGGTGTCAGCGAATTTCTCCGGGTTGGAGATCATGTTCCATTTCTCAACTGTCGGCAGCAGCATTGCGTTCGCAACACCGTGAGGCATATCCCATGTGCCGCCCAGCTGATGCGCCATAGCATGTACATAGCCCAAGTCGCCGTTGTTGAATGCCATGCCAGCCAGCATAGAAGCATAAGCCATATTCTCTCTTGCTTCTCTGTTCGTTCCGAGCGCAACGGCTTTTCTCAGCCACTTGGAAACCAGCTTGATGCCCTGGATAGAAGCAGCGTCGGTTACTGGGTTGGCATTGATAGACACATAACACTCATAAGCATGAGTCAGAGCATCCATACCAGTAGCGGCGGTCAGGCCCTGGGGCTTGCCGATCATCAGGTCGGAGTCATTGATGGAGATCGTCGGAAGGTTTCTCCAGCTCACGATAACATACTTAATTTTCTTTTCACTATTGGCGATAACGCAGTGACGGGTTACTTCGGAGCCAGTACCGGCGGTGGTGTTAACGGCAATAATGGTAGGCAGCGGGTTTTTCAGGGTCTCAATACCAGCCAGAGCATACAGGTCGGTACCGTTGTTCAGATAGATGCCAATTCCCTTGCCGCAGTCGTGAGAGCTGCCGCCGCCGATGGTGACCATAAAGTCGCACTTGTTGTCTTTGTACATTGCAGCGCCTTCAACAACATTATGCTCTTTCGGGTTGGGCTCTACGCCATCATAAATAACATAGGGCAGATTCACTTTCTTCAGTTCAT
Organism: Oscillospiraceae bacterium; assembly: GCA_028708585.1. Classification (GTDB taxonomy): domain Bacteria; phylum Bacillota; class Clostridia; order Oscillospirales; family Oscillospiraceae; genus RGIG529. The sequence goes on along the minus strand of JAQVYO010000114.1, from coordinate 3,693 downwards.
CCAAAACCTTATCCACGGCCCCGCCGGGGATAGATTTCAGAACTTTGTCGCATACGATGAGGGCTTTTGTACCGCCCAGCATTTTGGCTCTTTCGCCGACCATTTTAACAGCGCCAGGACCCATAAAGTTAACGGCAGGTACTAAATAATCGTGGAAACCTTCGATTCTCATTGACAAAAACCTCCATTTTTAATTTTTAATTTAAGGCACTGATTAGAAGTGCCAAAAATAACAAACATTAATGCTTATTACTTCTTTCGAGTCGCTTATGTTCCCGTTCTCCCGTTTATGTTTTGAGTACTTTTTCGGAATCGCTCATTATTCGCAGGCAATTTTCCTAAAAATTCCAAAAAAATAACTAAAAATGCCTGTTCAGAACAAAAACACTTGCATATTGTTGCTCATGGTAAGGTTTTTTATATGTTTGGATCTCAGACTATTGCAATAGCACGATCACGATGACATACTACCATGATCAAAATAGCTTGTCAAGTGCATTAAAGTAGATTTTTTACGATTTATGTATTTTTTATATAAAATGTTCCCCTTTAAAATTGATCAAACAGGTCAACCTGCTATACAACGGGCAGCAGTTGACCGCCACGTCATTTTCCCCAAAAAGGGTTGTTCGCCCATTCTTTGGAAAAGCCGTTCTTCAAAATATTCCTTTGTGCTACATCTCCGGAAAACAAACCGCAAAATCATACAATTGACAAATTTCCTCGCGGCATGTTATGATAATAAGTGACATTTCCCGGTATATTCCATACCTTTCATGCGGATGTGATGGAATTGGTAGACATGCGAGATTTAGGTTCTCGTGTCGCAAGACGTGTGGGTTCGAGTCCCTTCATCCGCACCATTAAAAGGTTCCTGTAGCTGCAAACGCTACAGGAACCTTTTCTTTCGATGTGTGACATTGGAATAACAGGGTCCATTTTTAAATTAATTTATATCGCGGGCGGTCCTCTCTAAAGAACCAGTATCTTATGTAATCGTCCAACAGGATAGCTACGGCCGAAAGCAAGAACCACATCAATGCAAATTGCGGGCATATCTGCCCCCACAGATTCCCTTTGAGATTTCTGTAATTCCAAATGTCCAGTCCAAGCCATACATTGAGCACCAATCCAGCCGCCAGTTCTACGGCTGTCACCATTACTGCTGCAATTCCCATTTGCAGCAGTAATGACATATTCCATGTCAGCATATGTTCATTGATCTGCCCGATCAGTAGAAAACATAGCCCGCCCACAACCATCATAGCCGGGTGGGAATATCCGCGCCAGCACACTTCGAGCAAATAAAACAGAACTCCACCCAGGGCAAATAGAAAACAGTTTTTCAATAAACGTTGTTTCATTTTTGATGCTCTCCTCCAGATTCGTTTTCAGACGGCAGTTCCGCGCCTTGTAATAAATTTATATTGTGTAAGCGCCGTCACTATAACCAAGGAGCGTCAAGCCGATGGAATATTTCCACGAGAAACAACGGGCCGCATAGCGGGTCAGCTGTTGCTTTATTCCCGCAAAAAGGCCAAGCGGGAAAAGCGAACCTAAAGCCGCTTCCCCTTACCGTTCAGTCCGGTCCAGGGAGGTTTTCCTTTCCCTGCGGGCGGGACGTCTGATATTATTCCTGCGTTTTTGCAAAAACCCCAAATAATTTTTCAGCGTCTGCATCTGCGGGCGCTTTTATTTTGGGAAGGCTTTCTATTTCTAAAGAAACCATGCGTGCGTCTCTCCTTGCGCATGCGGTTCCGGGCAAAGTCAATCCTGGATTCTTCTATAATTTTTATCCTAAATATTGCTAAAACTAGAAATTTGTTTTATGCTATATTATGAAATGCTGGAGCATCCCAAAATACCCAGTGAAATGATCGCCCGTTTACAACGGAACAGGAGGTAATAAAAAATTGAAGAAAAAAATCACCGCTATACTATCTATGCTTTTGCTAACTTCTTTCCTATCTGGTTTCCTTTTGCCCGCGGCGGCTGCCGCCAGCACTTCCAGTTTGACAGGCACGAAAACGCTTTACTCAGATATCAGCGAATCCGACTGGTTTTATACATATGTAAAAGATCTCAGTGAGCAAAACGTATTCAATGGCTATCCGGACGGGAGTTTTCAGCCTGAAAGCGCGGTTACCTGCGGACAAGCCTTAAAACTCATTCTTCTGGCGGCCGGATATGGTGCGCAGGCCGAGACGGACGGCAATTGGGCGGGCGGTTACCGGCAATTAGCGATTGCAAAAGGGTTTGCCCAGGCAGATGATATTCCCGATCTAAACGCGTCCATCAGCCGCCTTTTAATCGCCCAAATTTCCGCCAAAGCGCTGGGGCTTTCCAAATCAGCAGCCACCAGTTCCCCTTTTTCCGATACGTCCGACGGATATGCGACCGCCTTGTATCACAGCGGAATTATAAAGGGCAACATTGAGAATGGCATTCTTGTATTCCGGCCCAACGATTCCATTTCCCGCGCCGAAGTCAGCGCGGTCATTTGGCGGATCTGTGATAAGCAGGCCGTTGATCCTGTGGAAACACCGGTGGAGACCCCCGTGGAAACACCAAAAACAATCCAATTTGGAAACCAAACGCTGAACGTCTTAAGCAATGTTCCGGTCAATTCCTATCATACAAACAGTTTTTATATGTCCAACGGTATCATGCGTTATGATGCCGGCGCGGTTCAGACATATTCCGGGATTGACGTATCCTCTTACCAAGGCACCATTGACTGGGCAAAAGTGAAGGCTTCCGGCGTCCAATTTGTCATGATCCGCCTTGGGTTCCGCGGATATGGAACGTCGGGCAGCATGAACCTGGATTCTTATTTTAAAAGAAATATCCAGGGGGCATTGGACGCCGGCCTAAAAGTTGGCGTATATTTTTTCTCCCAGGCAATTACCACCGCTGAAGCGGCGGAAGAAGCAAATTACGTCTTATCCCATATCAAAGGATATAACATTACATATCCCGTCGTT
>JAQVYO010000114.1:0-699 GCA_028708585.1 Oscillospiraceae bacterium | reverse complement strand
ACGGTCTGGATACTAAAACGCTTTGCAACTGCGCAAACACGTTTTGCAGCATTATCAAAGACGCGGGCTACACGCCAATGGTCTACTTTAATTGCTACATTGGATATCTCAAATACGACCTCAGCAAAATACTCAATTACGACTTTTGGCTGGCTCAGTATTCCAACAAGCCGACGTTTTACTACGATTTTAAAATGTGGCAATATTCTTCCACAGGGTCGGTGAACGGAATTTCCGGGAACGTTGATATGAATATCTGCTTTGCCAAATATTAAAAGCGGGCGAAAATAACCTCTTTACGGCACAACACGGCTTCGCATTTTATTTCCGATGCAGGGAAACAACCGGCTGAAAAAGACCATGCTCATTTTGCACGAAAAAAGGCGGTCTGCCATTAGAATTGGCAGACCGCCTCAGTTTGTCCAAAAACCTGATTCTACAAAAAATTTTACAGAATTCCGCCGTACACGGTGGAAACAAAGCCCCATCGGCCGTTTTCGGCGACATGTGTTTAGAAATGACACCACTTAGGCAAATAAGCGAGTGGGTTACAATCTTTGCCACTATGAAGTATAGCAGCTCATCCTCCGGCAGGGCGGCAGAATACAGGTAAAGAAATCCATCCTCATCGCTTCCTTACAGGTACACTTCTTCCGGGGAATGCACTCAAAAATGAGGCTTCATTCGCATTTGCTTTTC
>JAQVYO010000113.1 GCA_028708585.1 Oscillospiraceae bacterium | reverse complement strand
TTGCTGTTTCCATGGATAATGGGAAAAATAATGTTAAAACCGTGGTGGAGGAGAATGGACAGGTTACGATAAAGTTGGATATGAAAGTACGCTTATCTATCCGCCAGATCAATAATCTGTCATTGGATATTCGAAAAGAAAAGGTCATTCAGATGCTTGAACAATTGGTTAACCGCCATTTACAGGAGGAAATTCAAAGCGCGGTTCTGAAAGCGCAAAAACAATTTCAAAGCGATATTTTCGGTTTTGGTGTTTTTGTTCACGCTCAGCACCCCAAAGAGTTTCAAAAAATGAAAAACAACTGGAACTCCCATTTTGCAAACGCGAAGGTAAACGTCAAGGTCGCGTCATCTATCAGCCGAGAAGGGAAGACCCGGCACCCTTTTGCAATGGAGGATCGAATATGAAACGGAAATCGGTTATTTCAGAACCCCAGCTGATTATGATCAGCATCGGCAGCGCCCTCATGTTTCCTTATACCATCATGCCTGTTTTACATTCGGCCAACGCCAATCAGGATGTCTGGCTCGTACAAATCTTGGGTGTATTTTATGTTGTTTTTTTGAGCATCCCAGCACTATTTTTAGCCAATCGATTCAGGGGGGTTCATATTGTTGAAATCTGCAAATTAATTTTCGGAAAAAGTTTCGGGAAAATTTATGTGGCTCTTTTTGTCCCGATCTTTTTCTTTTGTTTTTGCTCCTGCCTTGCCATCGGAAATGTTTTCATTAATTTGGATTTGTTGACGGAAACGCCAAAATGGATTATTTACGCTTTCTCCATCCTCCCCATGGCATATCTGGTCTATAAAGGTCCTGGAACCATCGGTAGAATTTCATTATTCGTAACCACCTTCATCATCATTACCATCATTCTCTTTGCAATTTTAGGCGTCAGTATGATGGATTTAAAAATATTGCGGCCCGTTATGTCAGATTCAACCTTTTGGAACCTCAATAAGGCCGCTTTTCTGCATGGCTCAAGGATTTCGGAAATTTTAGATTTTCTGATGTTTTCGTATTATGCGGATAAAAAGACCAATATCAACAGATCGTATCTTTTGTCCGCCTTAATTTATTTGTCAGCCACCTCTCTCATTATATTGCCAACCATCACCGTGCTTGGACTGGACGTGGCAAAAAATGCATTCAATCCATATTTTTCCTATACCAGGCAGGTGCATGGATACGACGTCATACAAAGGGTACAGGCCATTAACGCGCTGGCCTGGTTTCCAGGACTGATTTTCAAACTATCCTTGAATATATTTTTGGGATGCCATATATTATCCGGCGTTTTTAAAACAAAGTCCCATAAACCGTTTATTTTGCCTTTTTGTATCGCCGGCTTTGTAACCGTGATGCTTCCTGGTTTGAATAAAGTCAATACACTGCTGGAACTTGCCTCCGACAGTGTATTCCCTTGGATTGTGCTGCCTTTTACCGTTGGACTTCCCCTGATTATGGTTCTGGTTTATTTGCTGCGGAAGAAAAAGATTGATAAAGTTTTGGCAAAGAAAAAAGCAAGAGCCTCCGTTTTGGATTCTGAAGAAATATGAATCATAAGTGTGACTTGCTCACAGAAATAAAAAAAATATACGGTATAATAGAGTTATAGGAAATGATTGAAACCAACCGGCGACAATTGAAAAGGAGAATATACAATGTCTGCTTTAATTATTACAAAAGAAAATTTTCAAAAAGAAGTCATTGAATCGGATAAGCCCGTTCTGCTGGACTTCTGGGCCCCTTGGTGCGGACCCTGCCGCATGGTCTCCCCTATGGTGGATTCCATTGGAGATGAGATAAAAAATGTAAAAGTTGGCAAGGTCAATGTGGATGAGCAGCCGGAACTGGCCAGCACATTCAAAGTCATGAGTATCCCAACCTTGGCCGTCATAAAAGACGGAAAGGTAGTCAACACATCCGTGGGTGTTCAGCCCAAGGCAGCGATTATGAAAATGCTGGGAGAATAAAAAGCGCGAACTTATTTTGATGTTTTCTTCTCATCTCTCCTTAATTTCAATTCAGCGAACACCTGCAAAGGGCCGGCCTTTTGCGGGTGTTCCAATTTAAAGTGCCGTTGGCTTATTTGCTTTTTTCCCGTTTTTTCCTCTTCCTTCCGCTCCTCCTCTCCCGTTTTCCGTAATACCGCGCAGTTTTTCCTTATCCATAATTTTGATGCTGCCCCTGGATAATTCCACAATTCCCTCATTGGCAAAATATTTGAGCATACGTGTCACTACTTCGCGTGCGCTGCCCATATACCTTGCGATTTGCTCATGGGTCATCCGAATGACATTGTCCCGGGATTTGGAAAGTTCATCAAACAGAAAAATAGCAAGCCGTTTATCAAAGCTCATGAACAGAATTTGCTGCATGGCCCACATCACATCAGAAAACCGTTCAGTGGCAAGTTTATAAATATAGCTTTCAATCGCGCCGTTTTGCTGGATCAAATCGGCAAAAACACTCGCGCCGATCAACAGAACCTCGCTGTCTTCTTCCGCGTCGATATCAACGTCAAATGTAATGCCGTCCAGCACACAGGATGCGGACAAGCTGCAAACATCGTTGGCATATAGCCTATAAAGCGTGATTTCCTTCCCTTCCTCTGAAAGCATATATATGCGGAGCACGCCGCGTTTCACCAAGATAACGCCAATGCAATGCTCTTCCGCGTTGTGGATATGCGCTCCCTTTGCATAGCGCACCAAGGAAGAATACTGAACAAGCTGATCCTGTTCTTTCTCGGAAAGTTTGTCCCACACCGCAAAATGGCGGCTTAAGATTCTACGATTTTCATTCTGTTCTTCCATTATATCAACCTCCCTCGCAACATGCCGGAACACATGTTATCCGCTGCATTTTCATAACCTGTATTTCAACCGGCTTACCGGGGAAAACCAATTACGATTTTATGAGGCTGCCAACATAGATTCTGACAACCCCAGAGCTTTCCTATGGATAACGTCAAATTTATTTTCCGGACAGCGCCTGATTTATTCTTCCAAATATCCCTTTGCATTTTTCTCAAAAAATGCCCGAAGAGGCTTATAGAAAAAGAGCAGAAATGCGGGGATCATCAAAAAGGCCATTCTTCCGATAATTGTATTGGCAAAAAGAATCAAAGCTCCCAGCCAGCGATTCCTGCCGGTAAAAACACCGTAAATCGCCGTACGCTCCACCGTTTTCATCATAGCGCCCTTCTGAGACAGAGGGGGATAGTAATCGATATCCACCGTATACTTTCCGCCAGCAATGGATTTGACCCGTTCCACATAGACAACTTTATCCTTCTGAAACAAAACAATCTCCCCCGGGTGAATGGCTTCCTGGGCATCCATTCGTTTGAAGTAAGCAAGGTCGTTTTCCATAATGGCAGGTTCCATGGTGTTGGATTTGAATACATAGGGGATAGTTCCGCGAATGGTTACTTCTTTGCCCGGTTGGGCGCTGGAAAGTAAAATAATAAATATATTGAACGCGAGAGCGGAACAAATAAAGATAATCAGAAAAATCGTGGTGGCGGCGTCGAACACCTTTTTCCGGAACTTTGCCCGGTCAACACTGTTTAACAGGCTGATCTTTCCGGTCCGTTGATCCAGCCGAACAACAGTGGCATTTTCAGGCATCACATAGCCATAGGTTTCAAATGGCATACTGTAATACCGCGCAATGCTTCTTGCCCGCAAAAAACAAATGGCAAGGCATAGCACAACAAGCACAAACGCAACGGGCAGATAAGTGGATCGATGGAATTGAAACAGGCTGAAAAAATTCTGCATCAAAATCCGGTTGGACACCAGATCATAATAACCGGTTGCAACCCGAATAATCCCAATAAACACCGCCGTGAAAACAAGAAAATATTTCGTATTGGCAGCTTTCCTGATAAAAAGCGACCCGGCCATTGCCATTGCCTCAAAGACAATCAGGTCCACCAGTCCCACAATATATAATGTGGGGATATATGCATATATGAAGCTATATTTTAAAAAATAAGTCAAACATAAAATAAAAATAAAACCGCTGGAATAGTAAAGAAACAGGGAAAAAAATGAAGCAATAAGTTTAAGATAAATCATCTTCATTGGTTGGTATCCCATTTTCACCAACAAATACCAGCGGTTTTTTTGTATCTCGGCAAAAGAAAGATCATCATAATAAATAATAAAATAAATGACATATAGCAAAAAAGCAACGCTAATATATGTATAAAGAGTTGAAAAGTAGCTGGCCTGCATCACGAAAGGAATGGTATCCGACAAAACACTTTCCGTCAGTGTCTGCAAGACAAAATGGATCGCAAAAGAAAGCAATCCCGCGAACAGCGCAGCACCCACTTTTCGTTTTTTGCTGATCTGGTTTTCCGTATATGCTTGGCGCATTTCTTTGCGAAAATAACTGTTTCTATATATCATATCGCCTCGTAATTTCCTCACAAGCATTCCATACATTTTTAGGATCTATCGAAACCTTTCTGGGTGAAAAGCCCGCGTCAATAACCGTATTATATACCAGGCGCGGGTCGCTTTGAACGGATCCGTAATTTCGCACTTTTAAACAGTCTTCCATGACCTCATAGCGATACTGCGGCAAAAGTATCTTGAGTCTTTCCGCAATTTGCTCCGCTTCTTTATCCCACAGCGTCAGAATAACGCTATCATATGTCTTTTGGAATTCCTCCACCGTTCCATGAAACACAACGGCGCCGTTATATAAAAACGCGGTATGGCTGCAGACCGTTTCAATCAAATCACAGTTTGTAGTGGCAATGACCAGAGCTTTTCCATTCTCCATCATCCGTTTCGCGATTTCCGCCATTGCGTCCAATAACATCCGATTATAATGATACTCCGGGAAATTATAAATAACCAATTGGCTGTCGGAATACGCGCTGACCAGCAGCACGATAACCGCTTTATATTCTTTTGGTAAGGAATAAATTGGGGTTAGAGAAATTTTCCCAAGACCAATATCAATTAAAAACTCAAAAAGCCGCTCCTGCTGCTGAACCTTATCTTCATGATTTCTAGCCATGGCAAACATTAAAAATTCAAGGACATTCATGTTATTATATACCATGGAGGAATTCCCAATGTAAAAAACATGCGGCAAAATAAACCGCTTGCTTCGCATCATTCCATGTTCGGACAAAATGCACCTGCCTTTATAATAGGGCCTGATGTTTCCCATAATCTGAAGGAGCAATT
>JAQVYO010000112.1 GCA_028708585.1 Oscillospiraceae bacterium | reverse complement strand
AGCCGCAGATGGTTGGAATCGGCCCGTTTATCCCGCATCATGATACGCCGTTTGCCAAAGAACCCGCCGGGACGGCGGAACTGACCCTGTACATGCTGGCGCTGATACGCCTAATGCTTCCAAGTGTTTTGCTGCCCGCAACCACCGCCCTCGGCACGGTTGATCCCATGGGCCGGGAAAAAGGAATTTTGGCGGGTGCAAACGTCTTAATGCCCAATCTATCCCCTCGGGAAGTGCGCAGCAAGTATCTTCTGTACGACAATAAAATCTGTACGGGAGACGAAGCGGCGGAATGCCGCTCCTGTTTAAACCGCCGCATGAACAACATCGGCTATCAAATGGTGGTAGACCGGGGAGATTTTAAGCCAGCCTTTGATTTGAAACCTGCCCCTATTAAACTCTGAAAGGAAAGGCATGGAGATTGCCTGACCCAACAAGAAAGAAGGATTCATCATGTATAACCCCAAATCATCAAAAGCGGAAGAATTTATCGATCATAATGAAGTCATGGACACTTTGGCTTATGCCGAGGCCAACCACCACAATGCGGAACTGATTGATCAGATCCTTGCCAAAGCAAAACTGAGAAAGGGCCTTTCCCATCGAGAAGCCGCCGTTTTGCTGGACTGTGACATTAAGGAAAAAAATCAAGAAATCTACAAACTGGCGGAACAGATTAAGAAAGATTTTTATGGCAACCGAATTGTTATGTTTGCTCCGCTTTATCTGTCTAACTACTGTGTCAACGGCTGTGTTTACTGTCCTTACCATTTAAAAAATAAACATATCGCCCGGAAAAAGCTGACTCAGGAAGAAGTCAAACAGGAAGTCATTGCCCTTCAAGACATGGGACACAAACGGCTCGCCATCGAAGCAGGCGAAGATCCGGTAAACAACCCCATTGAATATATTTTGGATTGCATTAAGACCATTTACAGTATCAAGCACAAAAACGGCGCAATTCGCCGGGTCAATGTCAACATCGCTGCCACAACGGTAGAGAATTACAGAAAGCTGAAAGAAGCCGGCATCGGCACCTACATACTTTTTCAGGAAACGTACCATAAGGAAAGTTATGAAAAGCTTCATCCCACCGGTCCCAAGCACAATTATGCATACCATACCGAAGCCATGGACCGCGCCATGCAAGGAGGCATTGACGATGTGGGATTCGGCGTTTTGTTTGGCCTTGAGCTGTATCGATATGAATTTGCCGCACTTTTGATGCACGCGGAGCATATGGAAGCCGTGTTCGGTGTGGGGCCTCACACCATCAGCGTACCACGTATCCGTCCTGCGGACGACATCGATCCCACCGCTTTTGACAACAGCATCGATGACGATACTTTCGCCAAGATTGTCGCTTGCATCCGGATCGCCGTTCCATATACGGGCATGATCGTTTCCACGCGTGAAAGCCAGAAATGCCGGGAAAAAGTCTTACACCTTGGCATTTCCCAGGTCAGCGGCGCCTCCAAAACCAGCGTGGGCGGCTATGCCGAACCAGAACCGGAAGGGGAAGACTCCGCGCAATTTGAGGTAAACGACCGCAGGACATTAGACGAAGTGGTTTGCTGGCTAATGGAAATGGGTTACATTCCCAGCTTCTGCACCGCATGCTATAGGGAAGGCCGGACGGGCGACCGCTTTATGAGCCTTTGCAAAAGCCAGCAAATACAAAACTGCTGTCATCCCAATGCCATCATGACGCTGAAGGAATACTTAACCGACTATGCTTCGGAGAAAACAAAAAAGATTGGAAATGAAATGATCTCAAAGGAATTATCCACAATCCCTTCAGATCAGGTAAGAGAAATTGTCCGTGCCCATCTTTCCGAGATTGAACAGGGACAGCGCGATTTCCATTTCTAAGCACAAAGCCCATCTCTTATTTCAACAGCACGCCCCCTCCCTAATCCGGTCTAAACGGCCGGCGGGAAGGGGCGTGCTACTTGATTATATGGCTTTCACTATTTATGTATAAATTACAGGCTAAAAAGCAAATCTCCATAGGCGGGGAACGGCCAGTATTCGCCGCCAACCAGCGTTTCCAATTCATCCACAATAGCGCGCAGTTCTTGCATGGCGTTCAACACACCGTCTCTATAATAATTGGCAAGTTCTTGAGAGTCCATATACTCTTTGGAATCAATCAACGCGGCATCCAAGGCATCTGTTTTTTTGCTAAGGCAGTTTCCCAGCTTGGTTAGCCGCTCCACCAAAGCGGCGCCCGCATCTTCCGATATGTCGATCCCAATCGATTTTTTAACGGCCAAGGTATCGGCTATCATCTTGCTGTACTGAAAAACTGCCGGCGTGATGTCTTTCTTCACCATGTCCAGCATGGTCAGGGCTTCAATACTGAGGACCTTGCAATAATTCTCCAGCTGAATTTCATATCTGGAATGGATTTCACTTTCCGTGAAAATTTTGTGCTTTGTGAAGAGTGCCACATTCTTTTCTGAAATAAAGTACGGCAAAGCATCCGGCGTGGTCCGCAAATTCAGAAGGTTGCGGCTTTTGGCCTCTTTAACCCACTCCTGGGAATAGTTGTTTCCATTAAAGATAATGCGCTTATGCTTTGCAAACGTTTCTTTGATAATGGAATCCACGGCGGCATCAAAGTCTTCAGCGGCTTCCAGCTTATCGGCAAATTGCGAAAGAGCATCCGCAATGATTGTATTGATGACAATATTAGGGCCGGAAACAGAGCAGCTGGAACCAAGCATTCTAAATTCAAATTTATTCCCGGTAAAGGCAAACGGAGAGGTTCTGTTCCGGTCGGTCGTGTCTTTCATAAAGTCGGGCAGCACGCTGACCCCTGTTTGCAGGTTTTCATGCGCCTGGTCAAACCGTGTTCCGCTTTCGATGGCTTTCAGCACGCCATTCAGTTCGTCGCCCAAGAACATGGAAACAATGGCGGGGGGGGCCTCGTTAGCGCCCAGTCTGTGGTCGTTGCCGGCGCTGGCCACGGAAATCCGAAGTAAATCCTGGTGCGTATCCACCGCTTTGATTACGGCACAGAGGAATACAAGGAATTGTTTGTTGTCCTGAGGTGTTTTTCCGGGACTGAACAGGTTCACGCCGGTGTTGGTGGCAATGGACCAGTTGTTGTGCTTTCCACTGCCGTTCACTCCCGCAAAGGGTTTTTCATGCAGCAAACAAGTGAGCCCATGTCTGCATGCCACCTTTTTCATGATCTCCATGGTCAACTGATTATGATCCGCGGCGATATTCGTGGTGGTGAAAATGGGGGCCAGCTCGTGCTGCGCGGGCGAAACTTCGTTATGTTCTGTTTTTGCAAAAACGCCAAGCTTCCAAAGTTCTTCGTTTAAATCTTTCATGTACTCCATGACTTTTGGCTGAATCGCTCCGAAATAATGGTCTTCCAGCTCTTGTCCCTTGGGCGGCTTGGCGCCAAACAGCGTCCTTCCGGTATAGACCAGATCCTTCCTCTGCTGAAACAAAGCTTTATCTACCAAAAAATATTCTTGCTCAGGTCCCACCGTGGAAAGCACGCATGTAGACTCGGTATCGCCAAACAAGCGGAGCACCCGAATCGCCTGGATGTTAATCGCCTCCATCGAACGAAGGAGCGGTGTTTTTTTATCCAGCACTTCACCGCTCTAGGAGCAGAAAGCAGTTGGAATACAGAGCGAATTTTCTTTGATAAAAGCATAGGAAGTTGGATCCCACGCGGTGTACCCTCTTGCTTCAAATGTCGCGCGCAGCCCTCCGGAAGGGAAGCTGGAAGCATCCGGTTCGCCTTGGATAAGCTCTTTTCCGGAAAATTCCATAATCACGCGGCCGTCTTTTTGCGGGGAAATAAAGCTGTCATGTTTTTCGGCGGTAATGCCGGTCATCGGCTGAAACCAATGGGTAAAGTGCGTTGCGCCCTTTTCAATGGCCCAGTCCTTCATCGCATTTGCAACCACTGTAGCCACTGTGATGTCTAGGTTTCTGCCTTCCTTGATCGTCTTATGCAGGGATTTGTAGATGTCTTTCGGCAGCCTTTCCTTCATCACGCTGTCGCTAAATACCAAGCTGCCAAATAGTTCCGGTACGTTTGATGCTTTATTCATAATCACAACTTCCTTTATACCAGTCTCGCATACTAGTTTAAATTTCATTTCAAAAACTACGCTTGCATTCCGCCGCAACTCAAGACCAATAGAAAAAGGCGCTAGGGGATTTTAGCCCACAGCGCCTTTGCTGTATATGCGCAAATTATAAAACAAATCTTATCTTTTTGTCAAGCGCATTTTTAAATAAAAAGCGGTCTGTTAGAGAATACGTTTTGTGCAAATATGCTTGGATGCCTCACTATTTCCGTTTCTTTAACAATCATTAAGTTCGCAAATCAAAGTTAAATCATACAAAAGGATATTGACAACCGTTCTTTTCGTAGGTATAATGCGAACAGGACAATGGGGTCCGGCTGTAGACTGTGCTCATTTTCGCACAGTCCGGTTGTAGCGCTTTTTTCGTTTTATCTAGTTTTATCTATATGGAATTCATAGATAGACATTCCCTTTCCATGCGTATATCCGATTTACCATGCCGCCGCAGGGCCGCTGGAACCGGTTGCATGTTTTCTTATTAAGTGTGTTTATGGATTTGTTCTTTCGCCTTATACCGCGGCACGCCCGCTAAGGCCCGGGCCGATGAGGGGCCGGTTTTTTTATGCGATGCCGCGGACAATTTTTTGTTTCTGTTCCATTACACAATGATTTGATCTGCCAACGATTTTTATGCAGATTTAGGAGGACGGCAAATGAGCAGCGTATATGAAAGTCCGCTGAGCAAACGATATGCAAGTCTGGAAATGCAGCGGATTTTTTCCGATGATACTAAATTTATGACATGGCGAAAGCTGTGGGTGGCGCTTGCCGAAAGCGAACAGGAGCTGGGCATTCATATTACGGACGAACAGATTCGGGAACTCAAGCAGAATGTAGATCACATCGATTACGAAATGGCGAAGGAAAAAGAAAAGCAAGTACGGCACGACGTTATGGCGCACATTCTCACATACGGCGCCGCATGCCCTAAGGCCAAAAGCATCATACATCTGGGCGCCACCTCCGCCTATGTCGGGGACAATACCGATATTATTCAAATGAAAATGGGGCTTATACGCATCAAGCAGATGCTGGTCAACGCCATTAAAGCCCTTTCCGATTTTGCCTTCCGATATAAAGACCAGCCTTCTTTGGCATATACTCATTTTCAAGCCGCCCAGC
>JAQVYO010000111.1 GCA_028708585.1 Oscillospiraceae bacterium | reverse complement strand
GAAATTTTCCGTGCGCTGGAATTTGAAAAAAAATATACCAAGCAAGAGATCATGGAGTGGTACTTAAACTATATCTATTTCGGCGAAGGCTCCAACGGCATCAATTCCGCCGCCGAAACCTATTTTGCCAAGCCGGTTTCCGAACTTTCCATTGCCGAGTGCGCATCCCTCATTGGTATTACAAACAACCCCTCAAAATACGACCCCTATATCAATCCTTCTGGGAACAAAGAACGGCAGGAATTGATTCTCAAGGAAATGTACGGTCAAAACTACATCACAAAGCAGCAATATGACGAAGCTGTATCGGAACAGCTGGTACTCAAGCGCTCGGGAAGTCAGCAGGAAAAACAATCCGTTTATTCCTATTATGTGGATCAGGTCGTCAGCGACGTTATTTCCGACCTTGTAAACGAATGGGATATTTCTTATAACGCTGCAACCGAGCTCCTATATACCGGGGGATATAAGATTTATTGCAACATCAACCCCAAGGTTCAGCAAGCAGTGGACAACGTCTACGAAAACGAAAGGAATCTGCCCTATAAATCTTCCGACGGACAGCCGCTTCAGTCCGCTATTACCATCGAAGATCCCTATACCGGCCATATTGTGGCCATCTCCGGCGGCATGGGGGAAAAAAATACCAGCCGTGGCTGGAGCCGCGCCACAAACACCATACGGCCGCCGGGATCTTCCATAAAACCACTTTCCGTTTATGCGCCGGCGCTGGAATTGGGGCTCATTACTCCCGCCACTGTATTTGATGACACACCATACTCCTTGGAAAAAGGAACCGCCTGGCCGGTTAATGCGGATAATGTGTATAGTGGGCTTACTACGGTCTATAACGCTCTGCGCGTGTCCAAAAACACGGTAGCAGTCAAAGTGCTTTCCAAAGTGACGCCTCAATATGCGTTCAATTTTCTCAAAAATAAGCTGGGCATCACCAGTTTGGTGGATCAGCGCGAGATCAACGGATCCGTTTACTCGGATATCAACCTAGCTCCGCTGGCTTTAGGGGGGCTAACCGACGGCGTCAGCACCCGGGAAATGGCGGCCGCTTACGCTGCTTTCGTCAACAAGGGGGTGTATACGGAATCGACAACCTATTCCAAAGTGCTGGACAGCGGCGGAAACATCGTTCTGGAAAAAAGGCCAAAAACCAACACCGCCATGAGCGAAGGCGCCGCTTTCTATATCAACGAGATGCTGAAAGGAGTTGTAAGTTCCGGCACCGGGACAAACGCCAATTTTTCCGGAATGACCATTGCCGGAAAAACGGGTACGACCAGCAGCAAGAAGGACACTTGGTTTGTAGGATATACCCCCTACTATGTTGCGGCAGTCTGGGTGGGATACGATCAGCAGAAAAAAATCAATGTTTCCACAAACCAAGCGCCCATTCTCTGGGAAAAGGTCATGTCTCAGGTTCACAAAGGTCTCCAAAACAGGGATTTTGATCAGCCGGACAATGTGGTGAAAATCAATTACTGTCTGGACAGCGGAAAACTTGCCACCAGCCTATGCCAAAGGGATACACGCGGCAGCCGGGTTACCTCCGGATATTTTCTTGCGAAGGATGCGCCCGCCCAATATTGTGACATCCATAAATCCGTAGAGGTCTGCGTTCACAAAGAACTGGATGCATCGGGAAATATTACGACCAAATATTACCTTGCAAGGCCGTACTGTCCGGAATTTTCCAAAATGGTCATTTCCCTCCCCAGCTATACCCGGACGTTGGTGAAATCCGGAATCTATGTGCAGGATTATCCGTACTCCATGGCCGCGCTCTTAGACCGAGGACAATGTCCGTATCACAACGCTTCCTATGGCTCAAATGGATCGGGCGGCCCCACCAGTGAAACGCCGGCCGAAAGCTCGTCTGCCGGTCAGAGCCTTCCAGTTCAAATACCCGCAAATGGAAAAGACTTTTCAAGCTGGAGTTCTAATGGGCAATGGAACCCGGCAGCCTGACAAAGTCCGTTCATCAAGAAAAACAAGCGCCTTACAGGACAGGGCGTTACCGTCGTGATCCTATCGGGCGCATGTTTTTTCTTCCCCAAACGTCTTTTGCTGTTGTTTCCCGCCCTTGAAAGGGACTGGCAAAAGAGGTATACTCAAAATCATCATACTTTAGGCGTTCCGAAAGGAGAAGTGAAATGAGCGATACAATTAGCCATTTTTCCGTTATAAAGGGCGATATCACCCAGCAGCAAACCGACGCCATCGTCAATGCGGCCAACACTACCCTTTTGGGCGGCGGCGGTGTGGACGGCGCAATTCACCGGGTGGCCGGCCCACAACTGTTGGAAGAATGCCGGGGCCTTGGCGGCTGTAAAACGGGCGAGGCGAAAATCACCAAAGGGTATCTGCTTCCCGCGCGTTATGTCATTCACACACCCGGCCCAATCTGGCACGATGGTAAAAAAGGGGAATCCGCGCTTTTAAAAAGCAGCTATGAAAACTGCCTTGCTTTGGCGGCGGAAGTCGGTTGCCGATCCGTTTCCTTTCCCTCCATTAGCACCGGGGTCTATCGTTTCCCCTTACATCAGGCGGCAAAAATTGCAGTGGAAACCATCTTACAGTTTTTAAACAACCATTCTTTGCCCCAGCAGGTATATATGGTCTGTTTTGACGGCCGGACGCAGGCGGCATACGAGACAGCGCTGCAAGATGCCGGGCGTTAAAGGGCTTCCCGCCCGTTTCCGGATGCCTAGAAGAAAGAAACGGATCCAACGAAAACGCCGTGCCAAAAGGCACGGCGTTATTGGATATTGTGATATCGCATGTTTACTTTGCAGCCGCTTCACTGCTGGCACCGTATTCACGGTCCTTATACGTCCAGCAAGACTTGCAGATTCTATGGGGAAGGCGATAAGCGCCGCACTTTGGGCAGGTAACAATCCCGGGAGTATCTAACTTCCAGTGAGAGCTACGCCGCTTGTCGCGTCTTGCCTTGGATACTTTCCCTTTTGGAACCGCCATAATGACACCTCCTTGGCGCAAATTTATGAATCTTCATCCTTTAAAAGCTGCGTCAAGGCAGCCAGCCGCAGATCAACTTCGGGTTTGCATTGACACGGGCCTTCATTTAAGTTGGCACCGCACCCGGGACACAGCCCTTTGCAATTCTCCGAACACAGGTTTTTTGTATCCATATCGAGGATAAACGCAGTGGTAACCACTTCATCCAAATTCAGCATGTTCCCATCCAGTAGAATAATATCAGAATTTTCTTCGTCTTCCAAACTGACAGCAACAAGGGTATCAACCGCCAGCGCCTTCTTTCTGGTAAACGGCTGGCCGCAGCGATCACAGGTCAAATGAAGCTCCGTTTCCGCCTGCGCTCTCAGCATAAGGGCGCAGGCCTCGTTTCTCACCTCTCCGGTTACTTCCAGAGGCTGTGAAATGGGATACGCACCGTAAAAACAAAGCTCCGATAAATCCAGCTGGAACGCAAAAGGAATTCTCCCGCCGGGTACATTGATAATCGGACTTAAATTTAAACGCATGACACACCTCGCACAATGGTACGAAGAGCATTATAATCGAAATGAAGCGGATTGTCAAATACTTTCTGGGATATTTGGACGCAGGCGGCCTTTTTTTAACAAAATAGTGGGAACAAGGCAAAAATTATGATATACTCCCCGTTGGAACGCCCATTGGTCCACGAAACGGGTCAAACCAATCCGGCTACGCTTGGGGGGAATTTTTTGAAAGAATTGATCATTGGAACCAATGACGCAGGGCAACGCCTGGATCGTTTTGTATCCAAGGCCGTCCCTTCCCTGCCGTCTTCCCTGTTGCAGAAATATATCCGGCTTAAACGTATCAAATTAAACGGAAAAGGCGCCGCCCGGGAAACCCGTCTCAAAGCGGGCGATATTTTGCAGCTCTATTTAAATGATGAGTTTTTTTCGCAGCCCGATCCGGACAGCGCATACCGCCGTATCGCCGAGCCAAGGCTTCATGTTGTTTATGAAGATCAAAATATTCTTCTGGCGGACAAAGCACCCGGAATGCCTGTGCATCCGGATGCGCAGGAGGCCACCAATACGCTGATCGCTCATATCCAATCCTATCTTTTTCAAAAGGGCGATTGGAACCCGGAACGGGAAAACGCGTTTACTCCCGCCCTGTGCAACCGGATCGACCGAAACACCGGGGGACTGGTGATCGCTGCAAAAAACGCCGAAGCTCTCCGGATCGTGAATCGGAAGATCAAAGACCGGGAAATGAAAAAATTTTACCTTTGCGTGGTGTATGGGACTCCCCGCCCTGCTTCCGGCTGTCTGGAAGGATATATACGAAAGGATGCGGCAAAAAACCGGGTCACGGTCATGACGCGTCCCGCCCCGGGAGCCAGAAAGGCCATCACAATATACCGGACGCTTTCCAGCAAAGACGGGCTTTCTCTGCTGGAATGTCAGCTGATCACTGGACGTACCCATCAGATCAGAGCTCAGCTTTCCGCCGCCGGCCACCCCCTTTTGGGAGATGGAAAATATGGCAGCGGGGTACAAAACCGGGCGCGAAAACAAAACCGCCAGGCCCTCTTGGCATGGAAGCTGGAATTTGTGTTCCGCACTCCGGCAGGTTCCCTGGAATATTTGAATGGAGCTTCATTTCAGACGGACGACACAAAATTCAGGCGGGAATACTTTCCTGTTTAACCGCAACCTTTCATAAGTTTGCTATTTTCCCGAAACTATTGACTTTTATCGAATTACCATATATAGTTTGACATATTGTATTTTTTTATATAAATGGGGGAGGATACATGTCCAACGAGCTCATACGTCTGTCCAACTGCACAATGGCATATGATGGTGAAATTGTATTAAATTCAATTAATTTATATATTAATGATAGAGAATTCCTCACATTACTTGGCCCCAGCGGCTGTGGAAAGACCACAACCCTGCGGCTGATAGGCGGCTTCGAGAAACCAACCTCGGGGGACGTCTTCTTTGGTGGTGTGAGGATTAATGATGTTCCGCCCCACAAACGGCGGGTCAATACGGTGTTTCAGAAATACGCCCTGTTCGCCCACATGAATATCTTTGAAAACATCGCCTTCGGGCTGCGCATCGCCAAGGTCCCCGAGCCTGAGATCAGGCGCCGCGTGGCCGAGGCCCTCGAGCTTGTCGCCCTGCCCGGCTACGAAAAACGCTCGGTAAACGTCCTTTCCGGCGGCCAGCAGCAGCGCATCGCCATTGCGCGCGCCATCGTCAACCACCCGCAGGTGCTTC
>JAQVYO010000110.1 GCA_028708585.1 Oscillospiraceae bacterium | reverse complement strand
TCCCCATTTGCCCGGCTGTTTTCCTAAAAAATATTGACAAATCCGGGTAAGAACGGTACGATAAAAAAACGCTGCGATAGATGGAGAGAGAAACGAACGATTGGGGGGACTTGCTGGCATGGAGGCCTTGCGGCGGAACGAAACACCGTTCGTGAGCCGGCCTCGATCCAGATATCGCCCGCCCCTCCGCCGCCGCGCGGTGAGGAAAGCGGAAAAGATAAGGATATGCGGAGACTCGTCCGCAGCGGCGACGACCGGGTCGCGCGCGTCCACTGAGTCCCGGAATACCGGGGGACCGGCGCCTTTCACCGCTATGGCCAGGATATGGCGCAAACCCTCAGCGCGGATTTTTTCGGGTCAGGAAAAATCCTGCCGGAGGAAGGCGGTGCGCAAACTCTCTTTTTTCGGAAAAGCGCCGGAGAAGACGAAAAGGCCGAGTCCGATAAATTTTTCTCCTGCCCGGGAACTTCAAGAAGAAGATATAGATTTTTTAGACAATTTGATATAAAATATGTAAAGATACTAAAAATTTTGGAGGAACGAAAAATGATCTTTGAAAAACTTTCCGCACTGCTTGCCGAGCACAACAATATCCCCGCGTCTGATATCGCCATGGACACCACCTTCGAGAGCCTTGGCATCGACTCCCTGGACACCGTGGAAATGGTGATGGAATTGGAAGAAGATCTGGGCGTCGAACTGGAGCTGGATGAAAAGGTGGCGACAGTGGGCGACTTGGTTCACTTGATTGAAAAGAAGATGGAGAAGTAATATGGTCAAAAGCGTCATTTGTGACATGCTGGGCATTGAATACCCGATTTTTCAGGGCGCAATGGCATGGATCGCGGACGGAAAGCTGGCGGCTGCCGTTTCCAACGGCGGTGGTCTGGGGATTATTTCCTCCATGAACGCAAACGAAGATTATGTGCGGCAGGAAATCCAGATCGCCCGTTCGCTGACGGACAAGCCCTTCGGGGTTAACGTGATGCTGCTGAGTCCTCACGCGGACGCGGTGGCAAAACTGTTGGTGGAAGAAAGGGTCCCCGTCGTCACCACTGGGGCGGGGAACCCTTCCAAATATATGAAGCAATGGCTTGCCGCCGGGATCAACGTCATCCCGGTGGTTCCTTCCACTGCTATGGCGCGGCTGGTGGAACGGGCCGGCGCCGCGGCGGTCATCGCCGAGGGCGGAGAATCGGGCGGCCATGTGGGAGAGCTAACCACCATGGCGCTGGTGCCCCAGGTGTGCGACAGCGTCCGCATTCCCGTCGTGGCGGCCGGCGGAATCGCCGACGGCCGGGGCATCGCCGCCGTTTTTATGCTGGGTGCCTGCGGCGTCCAGCTGGGCACCCGTTTTCTGGTGGCGGAGGAATGCCGGGTCCACCGGAATTATAAAAACAAGATTCTAAAGGCCAAAGATATCGACACCATGACAATGGGAAAGAGAATGAACCGCCCCATCCGGTGCCTCAAAACCCCGTTCGCCCGGGAATATGTGAAGATGGAATATGCCGGCGTGCCGGACGATACCCTCCGGGAAAAATACGCGGGCGCGTTCCGGCTGGCCGCCGTGGAAGGCGACGAACAGGAGGGCTGCTTTATGTCCGGGCAGATTGCTTCTATGGTCAAAAAAGAGCAGCCGGCGGCGGAAATCATCCGCGAACTGTTTGAGGAAGCCGAAAATGTATTAAACGGAGCGCAAAAATGGGTAAAATAGCATTTGTTTTCTCCGGTCAGGGGGCGCAGTACCCCGGCATGGGAAAGAGTTTATATGCGTGCAGCGCGGCGGCAAGATCGGTTTTCGACCAGGCGGAAGCGATCCGGGAGGGAATCAAAAGCCTGTGCTTTTCCGGTTCCCCGGAGGACTTAAAGCGGACAGACAACACACAGCCCTGCCTGTACTGCGTGGATCTTGCGGCGGCGGCGGCGCTGCGGGAAGCGGGCGTCCCCTGCGATATGGCCGCAGGATTTTCCTTGGGCGAGCTTGCGGCCCTCTCTTTCTGCGGAGCCGTTTCCCCGGCGGACGGGTTCCGGATGGTTCTCCGCCGGGGCGCGCTGATGCAGGAAGCTTCGGAGGCGGCGGGCAGCGCCATGGCCGCGGTGCAGAAGCTCCCCAACCAAACGGTGGAGGCTCTCTGCGCACGCTACCAGGCGATTTACCCGTCCAATTACAATTGCCCGGGCCAGCTGGTGGTGGCGGGCGGCCGGTCGGAGATCCGGCCCTTTCTGAAAGAAGTCAGGGAAGCCGGCGGGCGGGGCGTTTTGCTTCCTGTCAGCGGCGGGTTCCATTCTCCCTTTATGGCGGATGCGGCAAAGCAATTCGCCTCTTCTCTCTCGGAGTTTGCCATCGGCGCGCCCAGCATCCCTCTGTTCTCCAATTATACGGCGCAGCCCTATGACGGCGATCCCAAAGAGCTTTTGGCCCGGCAGATTGAAAACCCCGTCCGCTGGCAGGAAACCATTGAGCATATGATCGCCCGCGGCGCGGATACGTTTATTGAAGTCGGCCCCGGAAAAACCCTCCAGGGCCTGATTTCCAGAATTTCAGACAAAGTAACAGCGTATCATGCGGAAGACGAAGAAACGCTTTCCAGCACAATACAGGCGGTGAAGGAACATGCTTAAAGGAAAAACTGCGGTCATCACGGGAGGCTCCCGGGGCATCGGCAGGGCCATTGCCCTGAAACTTTCAGAAAACGGGGCGGACGTGGCCATTCTCTTTGCGGGAAACGAGGCGGCGGCCAGAAAGACGGAGGAGGAAGCCTCCGCGTTTGGCGGAACCGCCCGGCGCTACCGCTGTGACGTTTCCGATTTTTCCGCCGTCAAGGAAACGGTATCCCGGATCATCAAGGACTTCGGCCGGGTGGACATTCTGGTGAATAACGCCGGAATCACCCGGGACAGCCTGTTGTTTTCCATGAAAGAAGAGGCGTTCGACGCCGTCCTGGATACCAACCTCAAGGGCGCGTTTCATATGATAAAGCACTGTTACACGCAGTTTATCCGGCAGCGGTCGGGAAAAATCATTAATATCAGCTCGGTGGCGGGTCTCATGGGGAACCCGGGCCAGGCCAACTACGCCGCGTCCAAGGCGGGCCTTATCGGCCTCACCAAATCGGTGGCCCGGGAACTGGCCGGCCGGGGCGTCTGCTGCAATGCCATCGCCCCCGGCTGTATTGAGACGGATATGACGGCGAACCTGTTTCCCCCCGAAGAACTAAAGCGCATGGTTCCTTTGGGCCGCATGGGGAAACCGGAGGACATCGCGGAGCTGGCCTTGTTTCTCGCGGGCAGCGGATCCGACTATATCACCGGCGAAATCATCCGGGTTGACGGCGGAATGGCAATGTAGGGGGGCGCAATGAACAGAGTTGTCGTAACAGAGCTGGGGGCCGCCACCCCTTTGGGAAACGACGTCGCGTCCTTCTGGGACGGGCTTGTTGCCGGTAAAAACGGCGGCGGACCTCTCACCAAATTTGCCCCTTCCGGATACAAAGCCAAAATGGCCGCTGAAGTCCGCGGGTTTAACCCGGAGCACGATTTAAGCGGCAATGAAATAAATCGGACCGGCCTGTTCACCCAGTATGCTTTGGCGGCCGCCTCTTCCGCTTCCATTCCCTTCGACCGGCGGCGCAGCGGGTTTGCTCTGGGCGAAAGTTCCGGCGCCCTGATTTTGGAAAATTATGCCCACGTCAAAGTCCGGGACGCCATCCGGGCGGCGGGCAAAACGGAGGAAGATCGCATTTACTGCAACGCCCACGGAACCAGCACGACGCTGAACGACAAATGCGAAACGCTGGCCTTAAAGCAGGCGCTGGGAGAAGACAAGGCCCGGCGGGCCTTAGTCAGTTCCACCAAGTCCATGACGGGGCATATGCTGGGCGCCGCGGGCACAGTGGAAGCCATCGCAGCGGTTCTGGCGCTGAAAACCGGCATGGTTCCGCCTACCACCGGCCTTCAGGAACCGGACCCCGACTGCGATCTGGATTATGTGCCAAACACGGCGCGGAAAGCCGGCATCCATCCGGCTCTTTCCGCTTCGTTTGGTTTCGGCGGGCACAATGCCTGTATTGCCTTTATAAAAACGGAGGAACATGCATGAAGATTAATGAGCTGCGAGAGCTTGCCGGTTTGATGGAGGAATGCGGCATCAGCGAGCTGGAAGTAACGGAAGACGGCAGGACCGTGAAGCTGAAGCGGCAGGAGCCCGCATGCGGGCGGACGGACGCGTCCGCCGGGGAAAAACGAAATCCCATAACAGAACCCAGGCGGAAAGACGGAACCGAGGTGACCGCGCCTTTGGTGGGCGTTTTTTATGCCTCGCCTTCCCCTGACGCAAAGCCTTTTGTCACGGTGGGCAGCCACGTGCGGCGGGGCGATGTGCTCTGCATTGTGGAGGCCATGAAGCTGATGAATGAAATTACGGCGGAACGCGATGGAACCGTCCTTGAAGTCTGCGCGGAAAACGGGCAGGTGGTGGACTTCGGCCAGACGCTGTTCGTGCTGGGGTAACGCTATGAATAAAGAAGAGATTATGAAGATTCTGCCCCACCGGGATGCGATGCTGCTGGTGGACCAGGCATCGGTGAAAGACGGAGTCGCCCGGGGATCCTACCGGGTGCGGGGCGACGAATGGTTTTTACAGGGGCATTTTCCCGGCAATCCAGTGGTTCCGGGAGTTGTGCTGTGCGAAATGCTGGCTCAGGCCGCCTGTGTGCTGATGGCGGATGGGCTGAAAGGGAACGAAACGCCGTATTTTACCGGCCTCAATAACGTCCGGTTTCGGAGCATGGTGCGACCGGGCGACCTGTTTGAGTCGGAGTGTGTCATAACAAAATCCAAGGGGATGTTTTACTTTGCCAGCGGAAAAGGCTCCGTCGGCGGCAAAACCTGCGTCACCGGGGATTTTTCATTTGCACTTATTAGGGGGTAGGCCCTGTGTTTTCAAAAATTCTCATAGCCAACCGGGGAGAAATTGCCGTTCGGGTCATCCGCGCCTGTAAAGAAATGGGCATTTCATCCGTGGCGGTGTATTCCCAGGCGGATAAAGACGCCCTTCATGTGGCGCTGGCGGACGAAGCGGTGTGCGTTGGCCCCGCCAGAAGCTCGGAAAGCTATTTAAACGAATCCAATATTATCAGTGCCGCGCTGGCCACCGGCGCCCAGGCCATCCACCCGGGGTACGGGTTTCTTTCAGAAAACAGCGGCTTTGCCGCTTTGTGCCAGAAGCACGGCATTGTATTCATCGGGCCGAAAGAACCTATCATCTCCCGGATGGGGGATAAGGACGCCGCCCGGCGGATGATGAGCAACATCGGCATCCCCAC